>JAHFQD010000098.1 GCA_023266455.1 Candidatus Muproteobacteria bacterium | reverse complement strand
GCGCATGCGGAAGTCCTGACGCTGTTCGACAAAGCGGTTGTCGCGGCGCGTAACGATGGATCGCTTGATCGCATTGCCGCTGCCTACGCCTGAACGCTACACCATGACAAAAAAAATTTCGAGAAGATCGATGTTGTTGCTGGCGTCGGCCGGCATTGTCTCCGGCACGTTATCGCGTATAGCGCGGGCTGATTCCCTGGCGCTCAAGATTAATTATTACGACACGTTTGTTCCTTATAGTTTTTTGCACGAAAGCCAGGTGCGAGGTGTGTTCGTAGATATTGTGAACGAGGTGCTAGGACGTCGCGGCGGTTTGTCGTTGACGCATCAGGCGATGCCGTGGGCGCGCGCGCAACAGGAGGTCAAAGACAATCTGGCTGACGCGTTTTGTACTCTTGAAAGCGACGCGCGGCGTGAATACGTCGACTTTAGCCGTGAACCATTTTTGAAAATGGACAATTCCGTCGTGTTTGCGAAGAACCATCCTCAAGCGGAGCGCATCAAGAAGATAAAAACGTCGGACGATCTTAAACAATTCTTGATCGGAACCTATCTTGGCGATTCTAGAATCGAGACCCTGTTTAAGGGAATGAAGGTCGACGCACAAGCGGTAGACATGAAGCAGGTGTTGCAGAAGATAGCCGCAGGCCGCACAGACGTTACGATCATCGGAAATATTCGGTGGAAGTATTATGCGCGCGAAGCCGGCGTGCGCGACAAGCTTGATGACATTCCGTTCGATAATGTGGAGTATCGTTTCGGCGTACGTAAGAGTCATCCGGCGGTGGGAAAAATATTGAACCTATTCGATAAGACGATCGTCGCGATAAAAAAAGACGGAACTTTGGAGCGAATTATCAACGCCTACGGATAAAGACGATGACTTTTTCAAACAAATTATCTCGAAGATCGATGTTGTTGCTGGCGGCGGCGGGCGCGTTCGCGTCGGCGTTGCCGAAATCGTCGCTAGCGAAAGCATTATCGTTGAGCGTCACTTATTACGATGATTTCGCCCCCGATAGTTACATGCGCGATGGCAAGGTGACAGGGGTTCTCGTCGATTCGCTGAATGAGGTGTTTGGTCGTCGTCTCGGCGTCGCGCTGACACATCACGGACTTCCTTGGACACGTGCCCAGCAAGACGTTAAAGAAGGCCGCGCGGATGCGTTCTGCACGATTCCAACGGACGCTCGAAAAGAATACGTCAATTTCAGTCGCGAACAGTTGCTGAAATCGGATCGGGTTATCGTATTCGCGAAAAATAATCCGAAAGCGGGTGCGATCCGCAAGATAAAAAAGCCGGAAGATCTGAAGCCATTCATGATCGGGACCTACTTGGGCGATTCCAAGAAGAACGATTTATTCAGCGGTATGAACGTCGACTATGCGGCGGACGTGAGTCAGGTGTTAGCGAAGATCGCGGCCGGTCGCGTCGATTTGACGATCATCGGCAGTTTGCGTTGGCGGTATTACGCCCGTACGCTTTCGATCCGAGACAAACTCGAAGATATTTGGTTTTCGGACGCGCCTGGATTTTATTTGGGTATCCGTAAGGACTACGCCGATGGTGTTGAATTGCTGGAGTCGTTCGACAAGATGGTGCTCGTCGCCAGAAAGGACGGCAGCCTGGATCGCATTATTAAAACTTATTCCTAACGTACCGAGCAGCACGAAAGAACTGAGGAGATGTCGTGAAAACCAAAGATAAAATAATTGCCGCACCGGCAACCGTATTGACTCGTCGGTCTGTGCTGTCGTTGCTTTCTGCTGCTGCGCTCTCGTTGGGTCTCCCGCAGAATGCTCGCGCTAAAACATCGGCGTTGAAAATAAATTGGTACGACGAGTTCGCGCCGTTAAGTTTTGTGCAGGCGGACGGAAAAATAAAGGGCATTTTGGTGGATTCGTTGACAGAGATTTTGGTGCGCCGCATGGGAATCAACGTCGCGCATTCCGCGATGGCCTGGGGGAAGGCGCAGGAAGAGGTGAAGCAGGGTAAATCGGACGTGTTATGCACGTTGATCACGGATGCTCGACGCGAGTATCTTAATTTCGGCACCGAACCGCTTTACAAATCCGACCGCGTTATCGTTTTCTCCAAAAACAATCCTAAAGTGGATCAGATTCGGAAAATCGTTACGGCCGACGATCTAAAGAAATTTACCGTCGGCACCTATGCCGCGGATTCGAAAGTGAAGACGTTGTTCAAAGATATGAAAGTCGATATCGCACCCGATATGGCGCAGGTATTGGTGAGAATTTCCTTCGGGCTCGTCGACATCGCGTTTACTGACACGGCAATCTGGAAATATAACGCGCGCACCGCCGGCATTCGTAACAAGCTGGATAGTATTCCTTTCGTAGACAGCACCGTATCCACTTTTTATTTTGGAGTTCGCAAGAACCATCCGGATTCCGCTGACATCGTGCAGTTGTTCGATAAAGCCGTTTTAACGGCGCGAAGCGACGGCAGCCTGAACAAGATCATCGATTTTTACGGTTAGGCCATATTGACTTGTCACCGCGCGCCGTTATGCTGCGGACGCGTGTATTGCATCGTCGAAACAACCAGCAGGTAAACCATGTCGGCATCGAAGACAGATTCGTCGCCGGCCAGTCGCCGCGAGATTTTTTCTTGGGCGATGTACGACTTCGCCAATTCGGGATACACCACCGTTGTGCTCACGGCGGTGTTCAACGCTTATTTTGTCAGCGTGATCGTCGGTGGCGGCGCGGATTCTTCTGGGACCGCGACGCTGTTGTGGACGATCGCTACCGCGATTACCAACATCATTGTCTTGGCGAGCGCGCCGGTGTTAGGCGCGATCGCTGATCACGGCGCGCATAAAAAACGTTTCCTTGCACTGACGACGGTGGGATGCGTCTTGTTCACCGCACTCTTAGGTTGGGTCGGTCCCGGCGATGTCGCGCTGGCGATGACCTTGGTTATTTTGTCGAACTTGATGTACTCCAGCGGCGAAAATTTTATCGCCGCGTTCCTGCCGGAAATCGCCAAACCGGAGGATATGGGTCGCATTTCCGGTTACGGTTGGTCGCTCGGATATATCGGTGGTTTATTGGTGCTGGCGCTGTGTCTCGGTTATATCGAATGGGGTCGCTCGTTCGGGCAGACCGCGGCGCAATACGTACCACCGACGATGTGGATCACCGCGGCGATGTTTGGATTGGCGGCATTGCCGACGTTCTTATGGTTACGCGAACGCGCGACCGCGCAGCCGTTGGCTTTGGGAGAAGGATATTTCCGTATCGGTTTCAAACGCGTTGCGGAAACGTTCCGGCAGGCGCGCCACTATCGCGATCTATTTCGTTTTCTCGTAACGCTCGCCGTTTATTATTGCGGCATTCATACCGTAATTGTGTTGGCCGCGATCTACGCGCAGGAAGTCATGGGCTTCACCATGCGCGATAACATCGTGCTCATTTTGGTGGTCAACGTTACTGCGGCGATCGGCGCGTTCGGTTTCGGTTTAATACAAGATCGGCTCGGTTCGGCTCGGACGTTGATCATCACGCTCATGATATGGATCGGCGCGTTGATTACGGCCTATCTGGTCGACAGTCGAGCTGGGTTCTGGGTGGTGGCGAATCTTGTCGGTATTTCGCTCGGTTCGAGTCAGTCCGCGGGACGAGCGCTGGTTGGCCAGTTCTCGCCACCGGAACGCGCGGCGGAATTTTTCGGATTATGGGGATTGGCGGGTAAGTTAGCCTCGGTCATCGGGCCACTGACTTACGGCGTTATTACTTATGTTTCACATGGCGATCATCGGTTGGCGCTGCTGTCGACAACGGCGTTTTTTATTGTCGGTTTGGCGCTTTTGATGACAGTGGACGAACGCCGTGGACGCCGCGCGGCGACAGAAAACAGTCTGGTTTGACGCTGGCTCCCGCCGCGCGACGGTGTTAAGTTTTAACGTCGATAGATTGCAAGGACGCCGCGCTCTTCGAGCTGCCAAACGGCTTCCCATCTTGAAATACGGTGCTCGTTCCCCACATTTAGTGGCTTAATAAAAAGGCAAACCCTCCATGCGTATGGACAAAATGACCAGTAAGTTCCAGGCCGCGCTGGCAGAGGCGCAGAGTCTTGCGCTGGGGAGGGATCATCAATTCATCGAGCCGGTGCATACGATGCTGGCGCTGCTGGATCAGGAAGGCGGTTCTGTCCGTCCATTGTTGATCCAGGCGAACGTCAATGTGGCGCGGTTGCGGTCACAGCTCGATCAAGCCCTCGATCGTTTGCCGACGCACGATACCAACGGCGACATTTTTATCTCGAACGATTTGGCGAAGCTGCTGAATCTTTCAGACAAGTACGCGCAGAAACGCGGCGACCGATATATTTCCAGCGAGTTGTTTCTGCTGGCGGCGATGGAAGATCAGGGCGAGCTCGGCCAGGCGTTGAAAGCGGCGGGTGCGACGAAACCGGAAATCGAAAAAGTCATCGCACGAGTCCGTGGCGGACAGAAAATCGACGATCCCAATGCCGAAGAACAACGCCAGGCGTTGGAGAAATACACGGTCGATCTCACCGCGCGCGCTGAACAAGGCAAACTCGATCCGGTCATCGGTCGCGATGACGAAATCCGGCGCGTGATTCAAATCCTGCAGCGCCGTACCAAGAACAATCCGGTGTTGATCGGCGAACCCGGCGTGGGTAAAACCGCTATCGTCGATGGGTTGGCGCAGCGTATCGTCAATGGCGAAGTGCCGGAAGGATTGAAGAATCGGCGTCTGCTTTCATTAGACCTCGGCGCGCTGATCGCCGGCGCTAAGTTTCGCGGTGATTTCGAAGAACGTCTGAAAGCCGTTCTCAAAGATGTCGTCAAGCAAGAAGGCAACATTATTTTGTTCATCGATGAGTTGCATACGCTTGTCGGCGCCGGCAAGACGGACGGTGCTATGGACGCCGGCAACATGTTGAAACCCGCGCTTGCGCGCGGTGAACTGCATTGCGTCGGCGCGACGACGCTCGATGAATATCGCAAGTACATCGAAAAGGACGCGGCGTTGGAGCGTCGATTCCAACAAGTGGTCGTCGACGAACCCAGCGTCGAAAGCACCATCGCTATTCTGCGTGGTTTAAAAGAAAAGTATGAAGTGCATCATGGTGTCGACATCACCGATCCGGCGATCGTCGCCGCCGCTACGCTGTCGCATCGTTACATCACTAATCGACAGCTGCCTGATAAAGCCATCGATCTGGTCGACGAAGCCGCGTCACGCATCCGTATGGAGATCGACTCCAAGCCGGAGATCATGGACAAACTCGGTCGACGCTTGATCCAGCTTAAGATCGAGCGCGAAGCGCTGAAGAAAGAATCGGATGAAGCTTCGCGGAAACGTTTGGCGCTATTGGAGAACGAGATCCATAAACTTGAACGCGAGTACGCCGATCTCGAAGAAGTCTGGACCGCGGAGAAGAGCGCGGTGCAGGGTGCGCAGCAATTGAAAGAAGAATTGGAGCGCGTGCGCCAAGAAATCGAAACCGCGCGTCGCGCCAGCGACTTGGCGCGTTTATCGGAACTGCAATATGGACGCGTTCCCTATCTCGAAAAGCGCCTGGCGCAAGCGCAGGCGCAGGAACAAGCGGGCGGCAAGGCGCAGCAACTGCTGCGCACCTCGGTGACGGATAACGAAATCGCCGAAGTCGTGTCGCGTTGGACCGGCATTCCGATGAGCAAGATGATGGAAGGCGAGCGCCAGAAGCTGTTGCGCATGGAGGCTGAACTGCACAAACGCGTCATCGGACAGGACGAAGCGATTCGCGCGGTATCGAACGCCATCCGTCGTTCGCGCGCCGGTCTTTCCGATCCGCGACGGCCGTATGGTTCTTTTTTAATGCTTGGTCCCACTGGCGTCGGCAAAACCGAATTGAGCAAAGCCTTAGCCGGGTTCCTGTTCGATTCCGAAGACGCGTTGGTGCGCATCGATATGTCGGAGTACATGGAACGACACACGGTCTCGCGCCTGATTGGCGCGCCGCCCGGTTACGTCGGTTACGAAGAAGGCGGGCAGCTGACCGAAGCCGTGCGTCGCAAGCCGTACGCGGTGATCTTGCTCGACGAAGTCGAAAAGGCGCACGTCGACGTGTTTAACGTCTTACTACAAGTGTTGGACGACGGACGCCTCACCGATGGCCAAGGCCGTTCGGTCGATTTCCGTAATACGGTAGTGATTTTGACGTCGAACCTCGGTTCGAATTTGATTCAGGAAATGGCCGGCGAAGAAAATTATCAGCGCATGAAGAACGCGGTATTGGACGTGGTGCGCGATCATTTTCGCCCGGAATTTATTAATCGCATTGACGATATCGTCGTGTTCCATCCGCTCGGTCGTGCCGATCTGCACCGCATCGCGGAATTGCAGATTCAATATTTACGCGATCGCTTGCGCACGCGCGAGATGGATTTGGAATTGATGCCGAAGGCACTGGATCATCTTTCAGCCGCGGGATTCGATCCTGTGTACGGCGCGCGTCCGCTCAGACGCGCGATTCAAACGGAAATCGAAAATCCGTTGGCGCAAGAAATCTTATCCGGTAAGTTCGGCCCGAAAGACGTCGTCGTCGTCGACGTCGCTGGTTCGCAAATCGTTTTTCGTAACAAAAACGCGGCCGCGCGCAAAGCGGGCGCTGGGTAAGTGCGCTTGAACTTTTCAAGGGTTTACTACTCCGAGCTTTGTGTATCTTATCTAACTTAATTATTTCGGGAGCGTGTCATGGCGTTGGATCGACATTCATTCAAAATCGGCGTTGTTGCCGGCGTGTTTTTGGTAGTTGGCGCAGTGACGGGATTGATCTTCAGCATGCGCTATGAATGGAGCCCGGTCGCGGTGAGTAAAGAACCCGCACCGACACCGCCAGCAGCATCGGCGCCCGTGGCGTCGACGCCGAATTTCGTTCCTGTCGTCAAAGCGGTCACGCCGGCGGTGGTGAATATTTCTACCACGCGCGTCGTTCGCGGTCCGCAGGGCGGCGGTGATATGGGTCCGTTAATGGACGATCCGTTCTTCCGTCAATTTTTC
>JAHFQD010000097.1 GCA_023266455.1 Candidatus Muproteobacteria bacterium | reverse complement strand
CGATCCCGAGCACAAGGTGTGCCGTCTCTATCACGTGCTGCATCCGCGCGAGAATGTCGCGCTGCGCGCCACGTTCATTGTCGATCCTAGCGGCGTGATTCAGTACAGCATGGCGAGCGGTATGAACATCGGCCGCAGCGTCGAAGAAACGCTGCGCGCGTTTCGCGCGGTATGCACCGGCAAACTTTGTCCGGCCGACTGGCAGCCGGGCGAGGCCACCGCCGAACCTACGCGCGCGCCCTAATCTATGTTGCCGACCGAACAGCGTCGCCGCGAAATCGAAAACAAAGGTAGGGTGCGCGAGTTCGTCTTTGGGATCCAAGACGGATTGATTTCCACCGTCGGTCTATTAGCCGGTATGCAAGCGGCCGGTTCCGAGCGATTCACCATCTTAATGGCCGGCACGGCGGCGATGCTCTCCGGTGCGTTCTCGATGTCGGCCGGCGCCTATCTCTCATCCAAAGCGGAAAAAGAAATTTTCGATCACGAGCTCAAGAAAGAAGCTGGGTTCGTCGAGCGCGAACCGTATGTCGCGCAAGAAGGATTGCTCGAGGCTTTGTGTCGCGAAGGCTTGTCGCGCGAGGCGGCTTATCGAATCGTGAAGTTATTGCACGAACAGAAATCGGTGTTCATTTCCACGTTTCAAGAAAAAGTGCTCGGTTTGGGCAGCGCCGATGTGATCGATCCGATCCGAGGCGCGTTGGTCATGGCGGTTTCATTTATTGTCGGCGGCATCATCCCGCTCGCGCCGTTTTTATTTTTGCCGTTGGCGACAGCCTTGATCGTCGGCGTCTTGCTCACCGGCGCGGCGTTATTCACCGTCGGCATGTTCAAAGGTCGGCTGGCTGGACAATCGTTGGTGCGTTCCGGATTGGAATTTTTTTCCATCGCCATCATCGCTACCGGCATCGGTTACGGAATCGGCTACATTTTAGAACGGTTCACCGGCGTGCCGATGCCGAGCGGTTAGAGAATCGAATTATCGATCGTGGGGTGTTTGATGAAGGCTTCAGCTTTTTTTGCCGTCTTCTTGATGGCATTTCTCGTCGGCGTCGTTCATGCGGCCGCCGACAAGAACGATACGGTGGTTTGGCACATCAGCGATTTTCCGCCGGCCTACATTCTTTCCGGGCCGAACCGCGGTCAGGGAATGGGAGATCGGCGCATCCAAATCTTCAGCAAGCGTTTGCCGG
Organism: Candidatus Muproteobacteria bacterium; assembly: GCA_023266455.1. Lineage (GTDB taxonomy): Bacteria > Pseudomonadota > Gammaproteobacteria > Acidiferrobacterales > Sulfurifustaceae > JAHFQD01. The sequence goes on along the minus strand of JAHFQD010000097.1, from coordinate 5,861 downwards.
AATTCCATCATGAAACGATACTCGCGACCCAAGCGCGTTTTTTCGAGATGATCAAAACCGAACCGAATCTTTGCAATGCCGGTTTGTTAAAGACGTCGGAACGCGAAGCGGTTTTGGAATTTTCCGCTATTCCTTACGGTGTGTCGCTGCCCAACGGTTTGATCACGACACGCGCGCGCATGGCGATGTTCAAGTCGTTCATCAATAAGGACGGCGTTCTACGTCTTGACGATTTGCTCGCGCATAGCAAAACGCGCATCGGCATCATCGCCGAGCGCAGTTTCGGCAAGGGCATCGATGCGGCGTTAAAAAAATATCCCGCGCATAGGGTAGTAGTGCCGTCGAGCGATCATTTATCCGCACGACTGCTCAAGCTCGCGAATCAAGATGAGTTCGACGCGGTCGTCGGTTATCCGACGGAGTTGCGCTATCTCACGCGCGAGCTGGGATTGAACGAAAAAGATTTTGTGTTTCTCTCCGTGGTCGAAGAGTCGGCGCTTGGAAAAGCGTATATCGTTTGTTCGAAATCGCCGTTCGGCAAGCGCGTCATGATGGGCATCAATCGGTTGCTTGCGGAGGAGAGTGTGCAGAATGAAATCGCCGCCGCTTATCGCGCTTGGCTCGATGACGAAACCGCGGCGCGTTTCGATCGGCTGCGTAAGCAGTCGCCGATCGATAAGTAAAACGCGTCAGCGACGGGCCGTGTTCAGGCGCTCAAGAATCAAACCGAAGAAGTAATCCACTTCCGAATCGAAGCGCCAACCTAAATGCGTTTCGCAGCGGGTGCAATGCGCGCATGCGCCATGTGTGCCCGGGGAACCAGGTGAATTCCATGGTCGCCGCGCCGACGGGGAGGCAACCACGTGCGTGAGAAAAACAGCTGATATCGAAGGTTAAACCGAGGGGATTGGCAAAGCGGTGTTGATGCGCCGCCGGCCGCGATGCGATAGTCCTGATGTGTCACGATCTGTCGGCAAGCGGCGCAGCGTATTTTCCGTTCTTGCGCCGCGCCGCGTTCGACGGCACGTTTTACTTTGCGCTCGCGCGTACGAGCGTGTTCAGGATCCAACAGTTGCAACGACGGTGAGACGCATTCCATGGCGCTTCGCAAAAAAAGAACGCAGCGCTAATTAACGGTGCCCGCCGCGCGCTTGATGTCGTCCGCGCTCCATTGAAACGCCGGCACCGGTGCTTGATCTTCTCCTTTGATCTCGGTACCCCAACCGGGTTGGTTTATTTCCACCGTGCCGTAGCCGTTGCTGATCACGATCGCGGTGCCGTCCAACATGAGCATGCGTAACCGATTGGCTTGTTGTTCGCCCCAGAAGTCCGTGCCGCGCACACCGACGAGAGCGACCGGCGTTCTTACTTGGAACGAGCCGTCGCGTAGTTTGGTGATCTTGCCGGTGATGGCGCGGAAAAATCCTTTGGTGAGTTCCAGTGCCGCGCGGCCGACGGAATCCTGCAGTTGATATTCGTTCACGATGAACTCGGTGTTTTCGCCGAGCGAAATTTCCGCGCCGTCGATCATGCGTAATTTGAGACGCGCGCCTTTACCGGTTTTCAACGTATCGCCGACGATGACCGACGCGCCTTTATAAAGACGTGTCGTTTGTCCGTTCTGCGAGACGGTTGCTTGGCCTTTCAACGCCACGACTTCGCCGCCGAGTGTGGCGGCGTCTGCCGCGCGCGAAAGACTACCGATGGTTAGAAAACACGCTGTCACGAAAAAAAGTATCGATGCTTTCACGTCGGTTTCCCCTCTAACGTTGTGTCACCCTTTATCCCTACGCGAAATCGCGACGCGTGGATTAACGGCGATTTTCCGGTATTTCGCGATAAGAGAAGGGCGGGTTGGTTGAACGGTAGGACAATCGGCTTGCGGCGACAGTCGTCGCCGCAAGCGATCCGAAACGATTGAGTCATTGCGCGCCTAAACGGATTCGGTTCGCGCAGCGTACAGCGGGTTAAATGGTGATGCTATACCCGAGGCGGTTGGATATCTCGGCGCCGGCTTGCTGAATCAACGGAATCCATTCGTCTCGACGGCGCGGACGCGGTGCCGAGATGGAAAGTCCGGCGGCGATATGGCCGTTGTTGTCGCGGATCGGTACGCCGATGCAGCTGACGCCTTGTTCCAGTTCTTCGTTATCGAGCGCGTAACCGCGCTGATAGGAATTGGCGACTTCGCTCCACAGCTTGACGATGTCGGTGATGGTGTTGGCCGTGTAACGCGGTAGACCGGTGCGGCGCGCATAATCGCGGCAGGTTTTTTCGCCGCCGTTGGCAAGAAACAATTTACCGACCGCGGTTACGTGCAGCGGCGCGCGGCTGCCGATGAGTTGATCCACGCGCATCATGCGATTCGGGATCACGCGCTCGATGTACACAACTTCGTCACCCTCGCGTACGCTAAGATTGACGGTCTCGTCGATCTCGGCGCGCAAGCGTTCCATGATGGGTTTCGCTTCGTGCAGTAAGTCGACCTTGGCGGTTACGCGGCTGGCATACTTGCGCAGTTTGACGCCGAGTTGGTAACGCCCGCTGTCGGTGCGCTCGACTAAGCCGTGTGCGGTCAGCGAGGCCAAGATGCGGAACGCGGTGGACGGATGCAGTTGCGTTTCCGCCGACAAGATTTTGAGCGACAAGGGTTCGTTGCTAACAGCGATCGCGTCTAACAGATTCGCGGCGCGGTCGATGACTTGGATCGAAGAAACACCGGGTTTTTTCATGATTTCAGATTACACAATGGGTTGTATATTGTGAAAAATAATAGCGCATGAACCCCCATCCAGCAAGGCCGTTGCGTGCCATCGTCTGAAAATATTCGATGCAAACGGTGCAGAATCTGCTCGATTTAACGGATATATCCCGTTTTTAGCGAAGGAGCGAGAAATGAAGGCGTTGGTATTGGGAAGCGGCGTAATCGGCATAACCACGGCTTGGTATCTGGCCGAAGCCGGTTACGAGGTCACTGTGGTCGACCGCCAGGCGAACCCAGGAATGGAAACCAGCTTCAGTAACGGTGGGCAGATTTCCTGGGGTAGCGCCACCCCGTGGGCCGCGCCGCACACGCCGATGTTGGCGCTAAAGTGGTTGTTCAAACCGCACGCTCCACTGATTCTGCGCCCGCGCTTCGATCCGGCGATGTGGTCCTGGCTGTTCCGCATGTTGCGCGAATGCACCCACGAACGCTTTGTCATCAACCGTCAACGCATGGTGCGCATGTCGCGTTACAGCCACGATTGCTTGGTCGTATTGCGAAGCCAAACGGGAATTCAATACGACCAGAGCAGCGGTGGTTTGCTTACCGTGTATCGCGAGCAAGCCAACCTTGATGAAGGCGCGCATGACGCCCATGTTCTCGACGCGCTGGGAATTCCCTTTCGTATCCTCGACCGCGCACAATGCATCGCGCAAGAACCGGGCTTGGCCGATGTGGCTCATAAAATCGTCGGCGGTATTCATTACCCTGAGGACGAATGCGGCGATTGCATTAAATTCACGCAAGCCTTGGCGATCCTCGGACAAAAACGCGGCGTGCGTTTAACGATGTCGACCACGATCGAACGCTTGCTCGTCGCTGGCGATCGTTTGGAAGGCGTGCAAACCAATCGCGGCCGGCTCGACGCTGACGTTTATGTATTAGCTTGTGGCAGTTACTCACCCTTGCTGTTGCGGCCGCACGGCATTGATTTGCCGGTGTATCCGATCAAGGGATATTCGATGACGGTCCCGGTAGTCGATGCGGCTAGCGCGCCGCGCAGCACCGTCACCGACGATAGGCATAAAGTGGTGATGACGCGTTTAGGCGATCGTGTTCGCATCGCCGGTATCGCCGAACTGGCCGGCTACGATTTGGTGCCGCGCGCCGCGCGTTTCGAAGCCCAAGAATTCGTCATGCGCGATTTGTTCCCCCGCGCCGGCGATTTCGCCCGCGCTGAGCGTTGGTGCGGCTTGCGGCCCATGACGCCAGATAACCCACCGGTGGTCAGCGCGACACTTTATAAGAACCTATTCCTCAATACCGGCCACGGCACCCAGGGCTGGACCATGGCTTGCGGCTCGGGGAAGTTTATGGCGGACTTGATATCTGGCAAGCACCCCGACATTTCGGCCCAAGATTACGCCTTGCAGCGGTTCGGCTAGGCATAAAAACCCGCCGATTTCAGGTATGATGCGTGACCCGCTAGTTTAATTTTCTCAATGCAAACCGCACGCGATCTGTTTTCATACCGCAAGTTTTGGGCGCACCGCTTCGGCCCGGCGCCGTTTCTGCCAATGTCGCGTGGCGAAATGGACGCGCTCGGCTGGGATTCGTGTGACGTGATCTTGGTCACGGGCGACGCTTATGTGGACCATCCCAGTTTCGGTATGGCGATCGTCGGGCGTTTGCTCGAATCGCAAGGTTTCCGCGTCGGCATTATCGCGCAGCCAGATTGGCGCAGCGCCGAGGCGTTTAAAGCGCTCGGGCGACCGAATTTGTTCTTCGGCGTGACCGCCGGCAATATGGATTCGATGGTGAATCGTTACACGTCCGATCGCCGTATCCGCTCGGACGATGCGTACACACCGGGTGGCGAAGCCGGACGTCGACCGGATCGCTCGGTCATCGTATACGCGCAACGCGCACGCGAAGCATTCAGCGATGTGCCGGTTGTCGTTGGTGGAATCGAGGCGTCGCTGCGACGCATCGCGCATTACGATTACTGGTCGGAAAAAGTTCGTCGCTCGGTGTTGCTCGATGCCAAAGCGGATCTACTGATTTACGGCAACGCCGAGCGACAGATCGTCGACATCGCGCATCGACTCGCAGCGGGTAAGCCGATCGAGAGCATCACCGATTTGCGCGGCACCGCATTCGTCCGCAACGTTCTTCCCGAGGGCTGGAGCGAGATCGACTCGACCCAACTCGATAAGCCCGGCGCGCTCGCGCCACCGGTGAATCCTTACGCCGATGAATCCGAGATGCGCACAGCAACACCGACGGTCGCCGATAATTTAAATCTCGGGTCCCTTCTCCCACAGGGAGAAGGACAGGATGAGGGGAATCGAAATATCCGCAACGTTTCTCTTCCTGCGGAAGAGGAAGCACCAAGCGTTAACGTGGTGAAGTTTCATCGCCGCGCGCCGAAGATCGATCGCGAAAAAAGCGTGATCCGATTACCGGCCTTCGAGGCCGTCGCCGACGATCCGATTTTGTATGCCCACGCCTCGCGCGTGCTGCATCTCGAGACCAATCCCGGCAACGCGCGCGCCCTCGTGCAGCGTCATGGCGATCGTGACGTATGGCTTAACCCGCCGCCATTGCCGCTGACGATGAAAGAGATGGACGCGATTTATGAATTACCGTATCGGCGCTTGCCGCATCCGGATTACAACGATGCCAAGATTCCCGCGTACGAGATGATTCGATTTTCCATCTCGATTCAGCGCGGTTGCTTTGGCGGCTGCACCTTTTGTTCGATCACCGAGCACGAAGGCCGCATCATCCAGAATCGCTCTGAAGATTCGGTGATCCGCGAAATCGAAAATATTCGCGACACCGTGCCCGGTTTTACCGGCGTGATTTCCGATCTTGGCGGGCCGACCGCGAACATGTATCGCATCGCTTGCAAGTCGACCGAAATCGAAGCGGCTTGCCGCCGGCCGTCGTGTGTCTATCCCGATATCTGTTCGAATCTCAATACCGATCACTCGCCGCTGATCCGTTTATATCGGCGCGCGCGCGAATTGCCTGGCATCAAGAAAGTCTTGGTCGCGTCCGGCGTGCGCTATGACCTGGCGGTGCAGTCGCCGGCGTATGTGAAAGAACTGGTGTCGCATCACGTCGGCGGTTATCTAAAGATCGCGCCCGAGCA
>JAHFQD010000435.1 GCA_023266455.1 Candidatus Muproteobacteria bacterium | reverse complement strand
GTTTGGCGCATTCCACACCCGAGCACGCGGCGATTTTTATCGCACTCATGCCGCTGATCACCGCGGTATTGTCGTGGGTGTTGCGCGGCGCCAAACTGAGCGGCGTGACGCTGGGTTGTATCGGACTCGCATTGTTCGGCGTGTTGTTGGTCGTGACGAAGGGTCATTTGAGTAGTTTGCGCGGCGGTACCTTGATATTCGACCTGATGATTTTGCTCGGCGTCGCGTCATGGGCGGTGTACACCATCGGCGCGCAGGAATTTCCTCGTTGGTCGGCGTTGCGCTATACCACCGTCACTTGTTTGTTAGGCGCGGTTTCTATTTTGGTGATTACCGGTGCCGCGACGATAGTCGGCATCGCCCAAGTCCCGGCGGCGGAGATCGTATTCTCCGTCAAATGGGAAATCGCCTACTTGGTCTTGATCGGTGGCGTCGCCGCCGTGCTGAGTTGGAATCGCGGTGTCGCGCTGCTCGGTCCGGTTAACGGGGTGTTGTTCGTCAACCTTGTGCCGATCACGGCGTTCACGATTGGCCTCGCGCAGGGTAAAAGTTTCACGCGTATCGAACTGTACGGGGCGGCCCTGACGATCGTTGCTTTGATAATCAATAATCTGAACGGCCGCGGCTTTTTCCGTCGCCGCGAAACGATCGATTTGGATGGAGAACTAGAGCGAAATAGTCGATCGGGGTAAGATCGCGCGTCTTCATTAACGATGCGTCCGCCGATGTATATATCACTCAGCAGTTCGTCCACGTTGCCCGTTAAAGACCCGGATCCGAGGCCGTCTTACGGGAACGTCATCCCGATTCCCAATTACACTTTGCCGGTGCCGACGCCGTTGGATGGCAGCATCCCGCCGCCCGGCACTTATAAGGTGCCGCTGAACGTGCAACAGAATCTGAGTCGCCAAGATATTACCTATGCCGATCGCTATGGCGGCGACGGCCGTCCAGGATCAGATGGCGTCGCAGATGTGATGACGATGCACGTCAAAGGATTCGATGCGGTGAAGGGCAACGTGCCGCAGGGGATGCCATCGTTGGAATATACGATGGAAATCGACAGCGCTCAGGGCGTGGTCACTTTAACGGACACTCGCGGCAACGGCGCGATCTTCCGCCATCGCGACGACGGCAACTGGGAAAAGATCCCGGGGAGCACGCTCAACGACGTGACTTTCGAAGACGATGGGCACACGGCGTCGATCCGATTCACACAGCCGAACGGTTGGTCATCGCAAGTGAAATTGCTCGACAACCCGTCTCCCGGCGCGGAGAAAAATAACTTTTTCGTATTAGTGCAAAACGATGTGCGCGATCTATTTCACTATGGTGCGAGTTATAACTACGACGTGACGATGGTTAGCGTCGGTGCCAAAAATGGCAATCTGGTGGCGACGCGCAGCGCCGTTTATGCACCCGACGCGCAGAACGGAGACGTCGTGGCAGTGTGGAGATATCTGCCAGCACCGATCGTGCACATCTGACATTGGGTATCGCATGGCGCGCGTGATCTTATTCAACAAGCCGTACGGCGTTCTCACGCAATTCACCGACCCACAAGCGCGCGCGACGCTCGCTAAATATATTCCCATCCCCGCGGTGTATCCCGCCGGCCGGCTCGACCGCGATAGCGAAGGATTGCTGTTATTGACCGATGACGGACAGCTGCAGCATCGTTTAAGCGACCCACGCCATAAACAGCCGAAGACATATTGGGCGCAGGTCGAACGTGAACCGGGCGATGATGCCCTCGACCAGCTTCGGAGCGGCGTGGTGTTGGATGAGCAGCGTACCTTGCCTGCGAAGGTGCGCCGTATCGATGAACCAACGCTGTGGCCGCGCGATCCACCCATCCGTTTTCGCAAGAACATACCCACCTGTTGGCTCGAAATTATCTTGACCGAGGGTAGAAATCGCCAAGTGCGTCGCATGACCGCTGCCGTCGGTTTTCCGACGTTACGGCTAGTGCGTTACGCGGTGGGGTCCTATACCGTGGACGGTCTCGCCAGCGGCGAGTGGCGGGAAGTCGACGTAGAATAAAAAATGCATCTTGCCGTCGCAATCTTGGTGGCCTCGCTATAATTATCGAAGGTGCGCTGACGTATTCGTTGTCTTCGGCGATCGTCATCCGAACAATTTGGCAGGTACGCCATTGCAAAACATAACGGCTCAGTCGTCCGTCTTCTCCTCGGACTGGACGAACATGGAATCCCAAAAAGACACCAACGGTTCATCTCTGTTGTCGAGCGCCCCGGCGGGCGTGAGTGATC
>JAHFQD010000096.1 GCA_023266455.1 Candidatus Muproteobacteria bacterium | reverse complement strand
GTGTGGTCAAAACCGGATCCGTACGCGGCACACGGTAACGGTGCGCTCGGCAGCGGTCGCTGGCCCGCGCTGCACGGCACACAGAAAGACAGTGGTTATTACGCCAGCGATTTCTCGAACTCGATGTGGAGCGCGTATCGCGCCGGTGCACCGGCGGCGCCGAGTTGCGGCCCGTAATCGTTAAACGGTTTTAACGCCGATGGCCAAACCGGCTTTCGTCGCTAGCGCGGCGAATCCCGGAAAAGACGTATCCACGTTCTTGCAGTCGCGCGCGGTGATGGTGCCTTCGGCGCGCAACGCCGCAATGGCGAAACTCATCGCAATGCGATGATCGCCGCGACTGTCGATTTCTCCGCCGCGCAACTTCCCGCCTTTGATGACGATGCCATCCGGCGTTTCTTTGGCATCGACGCCGACGCGATGTAGCCCTTGCGCCATCGCCGCGATGCGATCGGATTCTTTCACCCGCAATTCTTCGGCGCCGGTCAAAACCGTTTCGCCGTCGGCACAAGCCGCGGCGATGAACAGCGCCGGAAATTCGTCGATCGCCAACGGCACTTGGTCTTGCGGAATTCGTATCCCGCGCAATGTCGCGGCGCGCACACGCAAATCCGCGACTGGCTCGCCGCCAACTTCACGCGCATTCAACACATCGATATTGGCGCCCATCAATCGCAGAATATTGACTACGCCCACGCGGGTGGGATTCATGCCGACGTGTTCCAACGTCAAATCCGAACCCGGCGCGATCGATGCGCCAACCAGAAAAAACGCCGCCGAGGAAATATCCGCCGGTACATCGACGTTGCAAGCGCGTAATCCACCGCCGCCTTGCACACGCGCGGTCGCGCCGGAAACATCGACGTCGTAACCGAAGCCGCGCAACATGCGCTCGGTGTGATCGCGCGTGGGCGCAGGCTCCGTCACCGATGTCGCGCCTTGCGCGTATAAACCGGCGAGTAATACCGATGACTTCACCTGCGCGCTCGGCATCGGCAAACGATAATCGATGCCGTGCAACGAGCGATTGCCTTTGATGCGTAACGGCGGTCGCCCGCCGTCGGCCGTGTCGATGACCGCGCCCATTTGCGCCAGCGGTTCGGAAACGCGCTTCATCGGACGCTTGGACAACGATTCGTCGCCGAACAACTCCGAGTCGAATGCCTGACCCGCAAGGATGCCGGCCATCAAACGCATGGCAGTACCGGAATTGCCCATGTCGAGCGGCCGCGACGGCGGCTTGAGACCGTGCAGACCCGCGCCTTCGATCGTAAGATTGCCGCGATCCGGACCTTGTGCGCGCACGCCCATGGCGCGAAACGCCGCCAGCGTACACAACACGTCTTCGCCTTCGAGCAAGCCGGTAATGTGCGTGGTGCCTTGCGCGAGCGAGCCCAACATCACCGCACGGTGCGACATCGATTTATCCCCGGGCACTCGGATGTTGCCCGTGAGTTTGCCGCCGGCCTGAACGATGAAATCGACTTTTGTATTTGTGTTCATCTAATGTCTACCTGCTGCACGCTCGTTCAGCAATATCTATGACTTGTTTAACATCTCGCGCGCATGCCGCGCGCGGTTAAACGTATCGACGAGCCAATCGGCGTCGCTACGTTCGATCGCCGCGATTAATTCTTCCATGTCTTCGTGATACTGACGCAGCACCGTCAGCAACGCCTCGCGATTGCCGAGTACGATATCGCGCCACATCACAGCGTCGCTGCCGGCGATGCGGGTGGTGTCGCGCAAACCGCCGGCCGAATATTCGAAAATCTTCCGGTGCTCGTCTAACCGTACAAGCGTGTCCATCAACGAGAACGCGATCATATGCGGTAGATGGCTGCTGGCGGCGAGCAAGCGATCGTGCTCGACAGCGTCCATCAGCACAACGTTGGCGCCGGTGACTTGCCATAATGTCTGCACGCGTTCGATCGCGGCGGCGTCGGTTTCGTCCGTCGGCGTCAGGATCACGCGTCGATGGCGGAACAAGCCTTCGAGCGATGCACCGACGCCGGAGTTCTCGGTGCCGGCAATCGGATGCCCAGGAACGAAATTCGCGAAACGCTCATCGAGCGCGGTGCGCGCTGCGTGGATAACCGATTGCTTGACGCTGCCGACGTCGGTGACGACGCTGTCGGTACCTATCGCCGGTGCGATTTCCCGCAGAACGTCGCCAATGCTCGCTACCGGCACGGCGATGACGACGACGTCGGCGCCGGCGGCAGCGGCGCGCGCGCCGTTAGCGACGCGATCGATAACGCCCATGTCGACTGCCAAACTTAAATTGCTCACGCTGCGTCCGTAACCGACGATCTCGCCGACCAACCCTTGCGCGCGCAAATCGCGCGCGAGCGAACCGCCGATGAGACCGACGCCGATGATCGCGAGTTTGTTAATCATAAGAACCGTGGGGCGCGCGCTTGCGTAACCGTTAAATGACTTTTTCCAGCGCTTGCAGAAATCGTTCGTTCTCTGGCGCTAGCCCGATCGTGACGCGCAAATGATTCGGCATGCCGTAATTCGCTATCGGCCGCACGATAACGCCTTGGCGCAATAACTTTTCATAGATCGCCGCTGCGGGACGCGTGAGATCGATGCAAACGAAATTACCCACCGATGGAATGAACGACAAGCCGAGCCGCTCGACGCCGAGCGTTATTTGACGCATGCCTTCGCGATTGAGCGCGATCGCTTTACGCAAATGCTCGCCGTCGTCGAGTGCCGCTGTCGCCGCCGCGAGTGCGAGGGAATTCACGTTGAACGGCTGACGCACGCGATTGAGGATGTCCGCTACATCCGGCGTCGATACCGCATAGCCGACGCGCAAACCGGCGAGACCATAGGCTTTTGAAAACGTGCGCGCCACAATTAAATTGGGGCAACGCCCGACGAGTTCGAGCATGCTGGCGTATTCCGATTGATCGACGTATTCGAAATACGCTTCGTCCACCACCACGATGACGTGCTGCGGCACGCCGAGAATGAACGCTTGTAAGTCTGTAGCGCGCAACCAAGTCCCGGTCGGATTGTTCGGATTGGCGATAAAGATAAGCCGGGTGCGTTCGTTAATAGCCGCGCGCATAGCGTCGAGATCGTGTCCCCATTCGCGCGCCGGCGTCACAACCGCCTTCGCTCCCACCGCCTGGGTCACGATCGGATAAACCGCAAACGCATGCGCCGAAAAAATAACCTCGCAATCGGAACCGGTGAAAGCGCGTGCGGCGAATTCCAGAACATCGTTCGAGCCGTTGCCAACCGTAATCTGTGCCGCGTCGACGCCGAGATGTCGCGCGAGTGCGCGCTTCAACTGAAATGCGCCGCCGTCGGGATAACGCAGAACATTTTCTAAGGCCGCACGCGCGGCGGCGACTGCCTTGGGGCTTGGTCCGAGCGGATTCTCGTTGCTTGCAAGCTTGACCGCATTACGCACGCCGTACTCACGTTCCAGTTCTTCCAGCGGCTTACCGGGTTGATACGGCGAAAGCCCGCGCACGCCGGGCATGGCGAGCGCCGCGATGTCGCAACGCATGGTCATAGCACTGCCTTCGGATAGGAACCGAGCAATTTAAGAAACGCCGCTTCTTTTTCAAGCGACTTCAAGGCGCGCGCGATGCGTTTGTCTTTCACGTGGCCGTCGATGTCGATGAAGAACACATATTCCCACGGCGTGCGCTTGGAAGGACGCGATTCGATGCGCGTCATGTTGATCTTGCTGCGCGCCAATGGCGCCATCAACCGATGTAAACCGCCGGGGCGATTGCGACCGGACACGAGCAGGCTGGTTTTGTCAGCGCCGCTGATACCGGTTTCGAGATTACCGATGATGAGGAAACGCGTCGTGTTGTCCGGCTTGTCCTCGATATTCGCGGCCACGACCTGGAGATTGTAAATCTGTGCCGCCGACGCGCCGGCGATGGCGAACGCACCCGACTGCTGCGACGCCAACCGCGCCGCTTCGGCATTGCTGGATACCGCGACGCGTTCGACACCGGCGTAGTTCGCGTCCAACCATTCGCGACACTGCGCCAACGATTGCTGATGCGACACGATGCGCTGCGGACGTCCCGCATCTTTCTCGCGCGCGAGTAAATGATGATGAATGCGCAGCTCGACTTCGCCGCAAATTTTTAGCGGCGACAGCATGAACATATCGAGCGTGTGGTTGACTACACCCTCGGTCGAGTTTTCTACGGGGACGACGCCGAAATGCGCGCCGCCGGATTCGACTTCGCGAAAGACTTCGTCGATCGCCGCTAGCGGCACGGTTTTCACCGAATGGCCGAAATGTTTGAGCGCCGCTTCCTGGGTGAACGTGCCTTCGGGACCGAGAAACGCGATGGACTGTTGCGATTCGAGCGCCAAACACGCCGACATGATTTCGCGGAACAAGCGCGCCATCTCTTCCGCCGGCAACGGCCCGCTATGACGCGCCATCACATTCGTCAACACCTGCGCTTCGCGTTCGGGACGGTAGAAACTTTCGGAACCGGCGCTGGCTTTGGCGCGCGCGACGTCCAACACCAACTGCGCGCGTTGGCCGATTAGTTCTTGGATTTTTTCGTCGAGTCCGTCGATGCGCTGGCGCAGCGCGCGAAGGTCGGTATCGCCCTTGGCCATGCGCGCCCTATTCCGAACGCGGCGGCGGCAACAGCCGCGCCATCAACACGCCGTGAATGGACGCGATTTGCTGCACCACTTTGGCGGGAATCGGATTGTCGAGATCGACCACGGTGTACGCCAGATCGCCGCGCGACATGTTGACCATGTCGTGAATATTCAGTCCGGCTTGGCCGAAAGCTTCGGATATCTGGCCGAGCATGTTTGGTACGTTGGCGTTGGCGCAGATAAAACGATGCGTGGTGCCGCGCGGCACCACGACTTCAGGAAAATTAACTGCGTTGCGCACGTTGCCATTCTCGAGGAAGTCGCGCACCTGATCGGCCACCATCACCGCGCAATTCTCTTCCGCTTCTTGCGTCGACGCGCCGAGATGCGGCAGCGCGATCACACGCGGGTGGCTCTTTGTCACATTATTCGGAAAATCGCAGACGTAGGCATACAGCGCGCCAGCGTCGAGCGCTTGAATCACCGCTTTGTCGTCGACGATGCCTTCGCGCGCAAAGTTCAAAATCACGGCGTCTTTTTTCATCAACTTCAAACGTTCGGCGTTGAGCAGATTGCGCGTGGCATCGATCAACGGCACATGAAACGTGATGAAATCCGAAAAGCGCAGCAACTCGTCGATGGAGCGCGCTTTCTTCACGTCGGCCGATAATTGCCAGGCGCCTTCGACGGTAATACCGGGATCGTAGCCGATGACTTTCATGCCGAGCGCAATCGCGGCGTTGGCGACGATGCGGCCGATGGCGCCGAGTCCGATGATGCCGAGCGTACGCCCGGGTAACTCGCGGCCGGCGAAATCTTTTTTGCCGGCTTCGACCGCTTTGTGCAGTTCTTCGTCGCTGCCATTCAAGCCGCGCGCGAAATCGCGCCCTTGGCAGATGTGGCGGCAACCGAGAATCAACCCGGCGATTACTAACTCTTTAACAGCGTTGGAGTTCGCACCCGGCGCGTTGAATACCGGAATGCCGCGCTCGCTCATCTTCGGCACTGGAATATTGTTCACGCCGGCGCCGGCGCGGCCGACGGCTTTGAGCGTCGGTGGAATCGGCAGATCGTGCATCTTGGCGGAGCGAACCAGAATCGCATCGGGATCCTTTACGTCGGAACCGATTTGATAACGATCCGCCGGCAAGCGCGCGACGCCGATCGGAGAAATATTATTGAGCGTGAGTATTTTGAACACGTCGACGCCTACCAAAGTGTCATCTTTTCCCATGAGCCTGCCCTCGAATATTCCCTCACCCCGTCGATTTCTGGAGAGAACGATGCAGGCGTGTTAGCCCTTCGCCTTCATGAACTCTTTCATATATGTGATGAGCGCGTCGATGCCGGCTTCTGGCATCGCGTTATAAATGCTGGCGCGCATACCGCCGACGGAACGATGGCCCTTGAGCTGCAACAATTTGGCCGTCTTGGCGCCCTTGAGGAAATCTTCGTCGAGCGTTTCGCTCTTGAGCGTGAACGGAATGTTCATCCACGAACGGTACGGACGATCGACTGGGTTTTTGTAAAAGCCGCCGGAGGCGTCGATGAAGTCGTAAATTTTCTTGGTCTTGTGCTCGTTGATCTCAGCCATGGCCTTGAGACCGCCTTTACGCTTAAGCCATTCGAACACCAGACCGGCGATATACCAGGCGTAGGTCGGCGGCGTGTTGAGCATCGAACCGTTTTCCGCTTGCTGCGCGTAATCCAATACGGTCGGCGTGTTGGGCAGCGCATGGCCGAGCAAGTCCTCGCGTACGATCACGAGCACCAATCCCGACGGACCGAAATTTTTCTGCGCGCCGGCGTAGATCAAACCGTATTTCGAGACGTCGACAGGCCGCGACAAAATGTCGGAGGACATGTCGGTCACCAGGGGTATGTTGCCGACGTCGGGCGTCGATTGGAATTGCACGCCGCCGATGGTTTCGTTCGACACGTAATGTACATAGGCCGCGTCGGGATCGAGCTTCCATTCGGAACGCGGCGGCACGGTGGTGAAGTTCGCCGACTCGGACGTCGCGGCGACGTTCACGCCGCCGAATTTCTTCGCTTCTTTAATCGCTTTTTTCGACCACTCGCCGGTGTTGATGTAATCCGCGCTGCGCTTACCACGCAGTAGGTTCAACGGAACCGAGGCGAACTGCCCAGTACCGCCGCCTTGCAAGAACAACACCTTATAGTTAGACGGAATCGCCAACAGCTCGCGCAGATCGGCCTCGGCCTTCTCCGCAATCGCGATGAATTCCTTACCGCGATGGCTCATTTCCATCACTGACATGCCCGAACCGCGCCAGTCGAGCATTTCGCTCTGCGCCTGTTTCAACACGTCTTCCGGCAACACCGCGGGACCAGCACTGAAGTTATAGACTCGCGTCATTCGAGATGTACCTGTTTCGTTTCGTTCAACGGTTGCTTCGAGCGTTTGTGTCACGGCTTTCTCCCAACACTAGTTCTATTCGTCTTCCGATTCGGCCACTACTT
>JAHFQD010000434.1 GCA_023266455.1 Candidatus Muproteobacteria bacterium | reverse complement strand
ACGTCGAATGTGTGTGTTTGCGCGCCAACGCGCGCTGGATCTACCCCTAGCGCGGTTAGTAGATCATACGTTTTGACAAGGCGATCGACGACGAATCGTCGTCTGCCCGCAGCGTGACGGATTCTCCGTTGACACACGATCGCCGGTAATCCAAACAGTTCGAAGAATTCCGACTCCGCGTCTTCATGCCGCACGCGCTCACGCCATACACGCGCGTCGTCTGCCGCAACATGCGGTCCGAGGATTTCAACTTCGTGCTCCAGCCCTATCGCGAAAGCCGCGCTGGTTTCGTTGAACCAAAGCAGTTGCCTCAAATACTCTGCGTATCGTTCTATCGGGATGATATGCCGATTTCCTTTAGACGTCGTAATAATGAGTTGGCGATTCTGAAAAACAACCGGCTGAGACCAGCGATCCGGCAAATAATCTTCGCTGGGATTAAACAACACCGCCTCATCGCTACTGACGAGATAGCCATCCTCGAATGACACGACACGCACGCCGTCGACGAACTCATCGTCGCTCGCGATTTCCACGTCTGTTCGGTGCGTCGCGATCACAGCGGTATAAAAAATGCCGGCCATAGACGCGGCCAATCCGCTGTTTGCGGCATTGGGCGCGTGAACGACCATCGTTTGACTGAATCGCCAATACGGCATCGCTTCTCGGAGAAACCATTCGTGAATGCTCAATACGCGCCCGTCGGTTCCCGCAAGACCGCCTGCCGTTGCGTTTAAGGTGACGTAAACAAAATAATCGTCAGCAGGTGCCAGCGCAAGCGCGTCGCGCATCGATTCGGGTAAATCGCCCTTATTCGCAGGTTGCGGCTGCCACTCAGCCTGATTGATCGACACGGCTCGGTGCAAGAATGAGCGTAGCGATGTCACAATTGTTTCTTGTGGACCACGATCTGTCGCGTCGTCATTGATGATTTCCGGTTCTTCCCGAGGCGCGGAATGCGGATGTCCCGGCAAGAATTCGGTGATCGCCGGTGCCGCAACACGCACTCCTCGCGACAAACTTGTTTGATACGCTGCCCATTCGTCCCGCAGTTGACATGCGAAATATTCGCTATAGGTTTCGTTCGTCGCGGATGACGGATGTTCGAAATGAGCGGCGATAAGACCGATCTCAAAAGCCGCGAATTCTCTGGCGTCTTCTGTGCGTCCATGCTCACCGTAGGTTTGGAAAATGCGTCGATACGCCGGCGCGTAGCGCGACATCAAATGGCGCACATCTCTACCGCCGGCATGGCGCACTTCTTCCAATATTTCTAGCTGCGTCAAAATGGCGTGCCCCTCTCGAGGATGGAGCCCGTCTAAATTGCGCGCGAGGTATTCATCTTCCGTTTGACACGCTTCAGGGGGAATCCTCACTATCTCACGCGTCGCATGATCGAACTCGTGCCCCGCTTCGCCGATAAACTGCTCGGGATACAAAGGCGCTTCAACCACCGTATCTTCATCCAACCAAACAATTCCTTCCTCGTAACTCGTTTCAGTACCTGGACGACTGTTAACGGTAACGACTACGTTTCGCTGGCGTCGGCGATCGTTCAATTCTCGAAACTTGGGCGACATAGCGACTACGCGGGCGATTTCATCGATGGCCAATATTTCGTCGAGCAATGCGTCCGGCGCCAGCGACAAAGCGCGTTTGGCTCTGGCCACCGCCGTTCTGGCAACACGTCTCGAAGGATGCGTGAAACCGGTTGCGCCTCTGGAAATCTGCGCGGTCGCCACCGGATATTTTGGTAATCCATCGTGAACGCCGCCGATGTCAGGTGTATCTGTATGGTCGCGCGCGTCTGAGGCAATCTCCGTTTTGTCTCTCGCTTGTGTCCCTAATTGAAGTACGTGACGTAGGTTGTGCACGACGGCAATAGCGTGCGCCACAGATACCACGGCAGCACTGATGCCTTCTTCGGTTAGCGTAGAGGGACGATGGCCGCCGGTGATCTCATCGAGTTCGGTCAAGAACCCGTGCAGATCTTCAGAATGTTGCGGCAAGACAATCGGCAACGGTAGTAGTCCTTGGCAGTGACCAGGAACTTCGTGTAAGCGTCGCTGGAACGGCAACGGCGTCAGCTCCACGACCCAACGTCCCGTTTCGCGTGATCGATATACCCTGAACGGATTTTGGAAAGTAGGATCCGCTGGATCTTTAGGGAAAACAATTCGCTCCGCGACATCTTCATACATTTCCGCAAAGCGGGCGATGGTCGTGAGATGTGAGAAAGAGACAGCGGTCCATTCGCGCGGATCGACGGGGGTGATGTCTTCAG
>JAHFQD010000433.1 GCA_023266455.1 Candidatus Muproteobacteria bacterium | reverse complement strand
GTAAACCTTGACCGGTAGCCGATAATGTTCGCGCGCTTTGTGCAGCAATTTGTACGTCGCGTCGTGTAAGCGGCCGGTGTCGAGGCTAAAGATTTCAATGCCAGGCGTATGCTTGGCTATCAAGTCCATCAGCACCATGTCTTCGGCGCCGAGACTGTTCGCGAATGTCGCCGGAGCGTATTCGCTTTCGATTTGTTGCAGCAACGCTTTGGTCGCGTCGATTTTTTGCGTAAGGCTCATTACTTTTCCTCGGGTCAGTCTCTTCTAATAAGGTGCAATTAAGGTGCCGGGCTGCGCGAATGGCGTCGAAACAGCGGTAACGGCTCATCGACGGCCGATTGATATGTCTCGCTGAAATCGGTCAAACCGCGTAGCGCGCTTTCGATGCTTTTATCGGCACGTATCGCGTAGGCGTTGAAGCCAACGCGTCGCATGTAAAACAGTTGGTCCTGCAGCACGTCGCCGATCGCGCGCAACTCGCCGCGATAGCCGTGGCGCGTGCGCAGCAAGGTGGCCATGGAAAAACCGCGACCGTCCACGAAACGCGGGAAGTTCACCGCGATCACGCCGAATTTATTAATGTCATCGATGCTGCCGAGTAAATTTTCAAGCAACTCGTAGCTGTCGAGCCATACGCCGAGTTGTCCGGCGGATAAACGCGGCGCGAGTTCTTGTTTGCGTCCAAGCCAAGCGGCTAACGGTACGATGACTTTCCCGCTCGGGATTTGCAGCGCCGCGACTTCGTCGGCGCTAATCGCTTGCTCGCCGGTAATGCGGAAGATCACCAGTTTACCGGCTTGCTTGCGTACCGGTTCTTGTTTGATTGGGAATTGGACGACTTGCCAGTCGTCTTCGACGATGCGATCGTGCAGGATGATCTTAGGCATGCGCCACCTGCTTCGGTGTTTCGCCGCGCTCCGGACCATAAACGCGCGCCTTGAAAGGTTCCATTCCGAGACGGCGTACCGTGTCGAGGAAACGTTCTTCTGCAGTACGATTTTCCAAATAGACGTCGATCAAACATTCGATCGCGTTCGGCACGTCTTCGCGCGCGAACGATGGTCCGATGACGCTGCCGATGGTCGCCTTGTTGCCTTGCGCGCCGCCAATGCTGACTTGATACCACTCCGAGTCGCCTTTATCGACGCCCAGAATGCCGATGTGGCCGACATGGTGATGTCCGCAAGAGTTCATGCAACCCGAGATGTTGATGTCGAGCTCGCCAATGTCATGCAAGTAATCGAGATCGTCGAATCGGCGCTGAATCGCTTCGGCGATCGGAATCGATTTTGCATTGGCGAGCGAACAAAAGTCGCCGCCGGGGCAGCATACGATGTCGGTCAATAAACCGATGTTCGGTGTCGCGAGACCGGCGCGTTTAGCTTGTTCCCATACCGCGAACAATTCGGATTTTTTGACGTCGGCCAGGACTAAATTCTGTTCGTGCGTAACGCGCAGTTCACCAAAGCTGTAACGGTCGGCGAGGTCGGCGACACTGTCCATTTGTTCGGCGGTGCAATCGCCGGGCGGTACACCGGTCTTCTTGAGCGACAAGGTCACCGAGGCGTAACCGGGTGTTTTGTGCGAATGCACATTGCGCTTGGCCCAATTGGCGAAACCTTTGTGCTCGGCAAGCTTAGCGTTGAACTCGGTTTCATCGCCGCGGTGCTGCGTATACGGCGGGTCGGTAAAGAACGACGCCACGCGATCGAGTTCTTGTTGCGTAATCGTGCTCGGTCCATCTTTGATCTGCGCCCAATCTTCTTCGACCTGGCGTGCGAATTCTTCTGGTCCCAGTGCTTTCACTAAAATTTTGATGCGCGCTTTGAACGAGTTGTCGCGACGACCGTAGCGGTTGTAGACCCGCAAGATCGATTCGCAGTAAGACAACATGTGCTGCCACGGCAGAAACTCGCGGATCATCGCGCCGATCACCGGCGTACGGCCCATGCCACCGCCGACAAAGACGCGCATGCCGAGTTCGCCGGCGCTGTTCTTGATGAAATCCAAACCGATGTCGTGCATTTGGATCACCGCACGGTCGATCTCGGCCGCATTGATGGCGATCTTGAACTTGCGCGGTAAGTACGCGAATTCGGGATGGAACGTCGACCATTGACGGAGAATTTCGGCTAACGGTCGAGGGTCCATGATTTCATCCGCGGCGACGCCTGCGAACTGATCGGTGGTGATGTTGCGCACGCAGTTGCCCGAGGTCTGAATCGCGTGCATTTCGACGCTTGCTAACAGTTCGAGAATATCCGGAACTTTCGGTAACTCCGGCCAGTTGTA
>JAHFQD010000095.1 GCA_023266455.1 Candidatus Muproteobacteria bacterium | reverse complement strand
GTTTATTTCATCCCGCGATTTTGCCGCGTTTGTTTGGAAACCGGTCCGGCGCATTGGTGGCGTCGCACGGGTCTGTTTTTCGCGGCGATGTTGGCGGCGTACGGACTACCCTGGTTGATCGCGTATTCTCTCGGCGCCGGCGATAACGCTGTCGGATTGATCGCTTCGTATGCCGTCGGCACCTTGATATTTTCCGTCGCGGGTTGGTTAATCGCCGGCGACGAATTGCGCGGTGAGCTGCGCACCGCGTTTCGCCAACTCCAAGCGGCGTCAGCGAAGAAGGGATCATGAACCAACACGACGCGCCCCTGATCACGACGGTCGTGCCGACGTATCGGCGGCCGCATCTCGTCGGTCGCGCGTTGCGCAGCGTGTTGGAGCAAACGTTTCCGCGTGTGCGCGCGTTGGTGTGCGACAACGCGTCGGGCGACGACACCGCGGCGGTTGTGAGGCGGATCGCCGAACGAGACGACCGGGTGGAGTACCACGCGCATCCCGCGAACATCGGCTCTTACAACAATTTCAATTTCGGCATCAACAGCGTCCGCACGCCTTTTTTTTCGTTGCTGTCGGATGACGACATGCTCGCGCCCGATTTTTACCGGCAGGCGATGGCGGCGTTTGAAGCGCATCCGGATGCAATGTTCGTTTGCGTGGCGACGATCGTGATCGACGAACAGGGCCGGGTCATCAGCCCGCCGATCGCTGTGCCGCAACCGCGTTACTTCGCCGCCGGCGAAGGTTTCGAAGCGATCGCGACGCTGCAAGTGCCGAACACCTGGACGGGCATCGTGTTTCGCGCTGAGGTGCGCGATCGCATCGGCCTGATCGACGTCGACGCCGGACCGTTCGTAGATGGAAGTTACGTTTGCCATGCGGCAGCGCGATTCGCGTTCGTCGTGATGCCCGGTATCGCGGCCGCGCTTGTGGCCCATCCCGCGTCCACCAGCGGGACCACCGGCACGCTCGACCGGCGTTGGCTCGAATGGGACGAACGAATGATCGCCACTATCGAACGCGATCCAGAGATATCGGCAGCGGCGCGCGAGCACGTGCGCCGTTTGTTCAAACGCGATTATCGCAAGATCGCGCTGCTCCAAATCGGTCATGCGTTATCGGAAGATGACGTCGAATCGGCGCGTCGAACCGCCATCGGGCTGTCCGATTGCGGCTACCCGCTGACGTCGCTGCTTCTGCGCTTAGGAATTGAAATATGCCGGTGGATATGGCCAGCGCGTATCGCGTTGCAATGGTTGAAGCATGCCCGCCGGCAGCGTGTCGAACGAGAAAGAGACGAAATTAACCAAGATTGTAAAGATCAGGCTGCTTTTGTAGAACCATTGCTGCGGATAGATCGTCCCTGAAGTCGTTTAGATTGTGTACCTGACAGACGACGTCGAGAATAGGTAGAATCCGCGTTACTTAAGGTAACAGCTGACAGAACGGCGGAGATGAATCTCGTGCTAAATGGACTTAGCAAATGCAGTACTCGTTAACCCTACGTCTTGCCGTATTTTTTTTCGTCGCTTCTCTGTTCGTTATTTATTCCGGTTTCACATTTCCCAGCACCGAAATCTACATGTACCGCACGCTGTTGAGCGGCAAGCTTTTCTTCATGTATTCGGATGTCACCTGGGATTTCTACGATCCGATCGTGAATGAGGGCCGGCTGCAATTGTTGATCGGCATGCCGCAGAACTTGGCTCTCCTTTTCACTCAGACGCCCTCGGTGTTTTCGGTGTACTTAATACAAGCGCTATTGGTTTTTATCGTATGCCTGATTATGACTTTTATTTTTAAGGAAGTCGGGTTCGATAATAAGTACGCTTTTTATTCTATTCTGATCCTTGTGTTCTCCAAGGCGTTCGTATTTTCGTTTTATCATCCAGTGCTCGCGGAAACATTGCTGATCGTATTTCTAGGCGCAGCGATTTTGTTTTATCTTCGTTACACGGCGAGACCGACTCCGATAAATCTTCTGTGGCTGGTCCTCTTCACTATGCTCGCTTGCGTTACCAAGGTATCGGCGGCGTTCATGTTGTGCGTGTTCGCTATGAGTATGGTGTTTTCGGATGTCGTTGCTGCACAGCGAATCCGCCATCGGTTCATCGCCCACGCGACGCTAATCGGCATCTCAATGATGTGGTACGTTTTTTCCGGATGGTTCGCGGGCGGTCCGAACGATCCGCTCGTATGGGACATCCGTTATCTCCAACTGACTTGGGCGACCGATGCCGTAGTTTTTATGTTCGTCGTTCCGGCCGGTATAGTGCTGCCGGCGATAGGATTATGGAAGAAGAGGGGATATCGATTCGGAGAGCAAGTGTGCGCCGGCCTTTGTCTGACAGCGGCCGTTTATGCCGTGCTTTTGGTCTTATTCGGTAAACACAGCGATTATCATCTCGCGCCGACTTATTTTTTAGCCGCTTTCGCTGGCCCGATGGTTGTGCATTTTCTATTACGCACGCGCGGGGCGCTGGCTTCATGACGGCGAGTAAGAAAAGCATAACCAGTTTCCAAAGAAAGGCGCTTATCGCCGCGATCGTGCTGACGGTAGCCGCGCTAATCCTATTACCTATTCCACGGCGTCTCGCGTTGTTAATGTTCGCGATGATCGGGTTGTACATGTTGTCGACGCGGATCGAATTCGTGAAACCGGAAAAGATTTTGGCGGCGACGGTGGCGGCGTTGCTGACGAGTTACTTGCTGCTTCCGGGGATCGCCTCTCACCTGTGGCACAAACTTGCGGCCCATCGTTTCGACGGCACGGTGCGCTACTTGGCGAGCCAACAAAAAGAAGGAGAGAGGTTCTATGTGTGGAGCGCGACGCGTACCCAGAACTGCGATACGTCGCTCAGGCATGATTTCTCGATGTCCGAAACGTTGCGTTATTACGGTGCCGATAAGGTGACATTCGTACCGGGGCCGCAGTATTCGCGCCAACAATGTGTCGACGCCGCGCTGACTTTTCGCAGCTGGCAGACGAAATTTTTTCCGGAATCTCTGCGAGCGTACGAAGAAGGCAGCGACGCCGATAAGTATTTCGTTCTGGTACCGGAATCGGATTTGAAAATCGTGCAAGAGATTCTTGTTGAATCCGGAAAGACTTACGAAACGGTTTACGCGGCGCCGGCGGGGCGGATGTGGGATTTTTTCTACGACGTCCTACTCCGCATTTCTAAATTCACTGGAGACAGTCCCGGATATTTGGTTTTACAAGTGCGTTGAAAAATTAACGGCGTTGTCTAACCAGGGAGAGAATCAATGGAAGACACCATCTCCGACATAGCGGTCGCGGTTCCCGATAAGCTGCCGACCAAATCAGTCGCCAAAACGGCGACGGCGCTTATTTCCGTAGTTTTTTCGTTTCGCAACGAGGCCGAGGTTATCCCGGAACTTGTGCGTCGAACCGTCGCGATTCTAGAACCGTTGGTGCGCTACGAGTTAATTTTCGTCAACGACGCCTCGACCGACGCTTCTCTGGAAATATTGACGATGCTGCGGGAGACCAACGAGAACATAAAGATTCTTAACATGTCGCGCCGTTTCGGCGTGACGCCGTGCGTTATCGCCGGTATGGCGGAAGCCAAGGGCGATGCGGTGATTTACATGGATGCCGATCTACAAGATCCGCCCGAACTTATTCGTGAATTAATTCGCCGATGGGAGGAGGGCGCCGAAGTAGTACACACTGTACGCACTAAACGGCACGGCGAGAGTATGATGAAGATGTGGTTCACTAAACTCGCCTACAAAATGATCAATGCTTTTTCCGACATCGATTTCTACGAGAACGCCGGCGATTTCAAATTATTGTCTCGCAGAGCGGTGGCGGAGATCGTGAAGTTGAACGAGCACGATCCGTATCTGCGTGGATTGTCGGTATGGATTGGTTTTCAGCAGGCGATGCTGCGATATGAACGCGATGCGCGTTTTTCCGGTCAGTCAAAATTCGGTTTGTTTCGTAGCGTTAATCCGTATAAGGAATTCATCCGTGGCATCACGTCGTTTTCCGCCTCTCCGTTGTATTTCGCTTTGATCCTCGGTTTTTTGGTGGCGCTGACGTCGTTCATCATTCTTGGTCACGTCGTCGTGACCAAAATCATGGGCGTGAATATGCCGGGCTGGACCGCCATCATGGCGGCGATTCTTTTCTTAAGCGGTGTGATTTTGTTTACCATCGGAATCGTCGGTGTATACTTGGGTCGCATTTACGAGCAATTACGCGGTCGCCCGCGTTATATCGTAGACGACAAAATCGGATTCGATGAGGCAAGGAAAGCCAAGAGTGCGTAAACCCATTCCGCGATGCTGACCAAATACTCCTTCCTCAAGGTGCGTTTGATGTGGCTGTTGCTCATCAAGGGCAAGTTGTCGGTCCGCAAGCTTATCAATACCGCGCATTGTTATATCGCTTACTGGCTCAAAACGAATCGCGCAGCGCGCACACCGTTTCTAATCAATTTTGAACTTTCCAATAATTGCAATGAGAGTTGCGTCTTCTGCCGCACGTCCAACGGCAAGATTTACGATTTGAATCCAGACAGCGCTGAGGGTTTCGTTCCGAAAGGCGTCATGAAGCCAAACATCTTCGCCGACATCGTTCGTCAGACGAAAGATACATTATTGATGGCGATACCGTACGTGAACGGCGAGCCGCTGATTTATCAATATTTGGAAGACGTGTTACACGTCGCGAAAGAAAATAACGTCGCTACGATTATCTCCTCGAACGGCATTCTGTTGAACGAAACCAACATCGACAAGATTCTCGACAACGATTTGGATCTTATTAAGGTTCACGTTTCCGGTTTCACCGATGATGTGCATCAAATTCAGCATCGGTTGGGCAGCGTGGAAGAGATCAAACGCAATCTGAGTTTGCTGGCGCGCAAGATAGACGAGAAAAAAGCGCGTTTGATCGTTTTGGTCGATTACATTCGCTATAAACACAACGTGCATCAAATCGATGAGTTCAGTCGATTTGCCGAGCGACATGGGTTCTTGTTCAGCGTTCGTCCTGGAAACCCCAAGGGCATGGAAGAGATCGAGGAACCACAACCGATCAATTTTGCGGCATCGAAGATTCCGTGCGATTGGTTGTGGAAGGCGCTGACGGTGAATTGGAACGGCGACATGCTGCCTTGCTGCGATTACGTCACCTGGAGCAATGTGCAGGGTTATGAACGTTTTGAAGCCAGGAAGACCGACGTATTGGCCACGTGGAACGGGGCCAAGGCGAGATGGATGCGCGAAACCCATCGCGAGAAGGGGCGCAAGACCATTCCGATTTGTTCAGGGTGCACCCGCGTTGGCATCGAGTATAAATACTAATCGACGATTTAGCGCTGTTTTTCCGCGTTTTTGTATTGCGATCATCGACTACTATCCTTTATGCTCCGCGAACCGTTGGGCTCGCGGCGCGCGAGTAACGACACAACAGATGTGGCAGAGCGACTGACTTCAGGATGAATAGATACCTCTATAAAGGTGACGCCGACGGAAGATTCGCGCGCTATCTGGGCAATCACGATCGCGCTTTTCTCTCCGGCTTGTTCCGTTCCATGTTGCGCATACGACGCATCGAAGAAGAAATCGAGCGTCGTTATCAGCAAGATCACATGAAAACGCCGATCCATCTGGTGATCGGCCAAGAAGCCACCGGCATTGGTTGCTGCGCCGCGCTTGAGCGTGACGATCTGGTGTTCGCTGGTCATCGTACGCATGGCGCGTATCTTTCCAAAGGCGGCGATCTCAAAGCGATGCTGAGCGAAATGCATTGCCGTCTTAACGGTTGCGCCGGTTCACGCGGCGGATCGATGCACCTCATCGACAAGTCCGTCGGCATGGCCGGTACCTCGGCGATCGTCGGCGGCGCGGTGCCAATCGCGACCGGTGCGGCGCTGGCGAGTCAGATGCAGGAACTGAATCGCGTGTGCGTGATTTTTCTCGGCGACGCCACGACCGAAGAGGGCGTGACATCGGAAAGTCTCAATTTCGCCGCGCTGAAGAAACTCCCCATCGTGTATTTCTGCGAAAACAATTTTTACTCCGTGCAGTCGCCGTTGGCGACGCGCCAACCGCCCGAACGCGAAATTTACAAATGGGCGCAAGGGCACGCATTGCCCGCGGTGCAAGTCGACGGCACCGACGTGCTCGCGGTTTACGAAGCGATGAAAGTGGCGGTCGAGTGTGCGCGCAGCGGCGGCGGCCCGACGTTTATCGAAGCGCGGGTGTATCGTTTTCGCGCCCACGGCGGCGCCGGCGACGACAGCAAGACCGGCTATCGCGAAATACAAGAACGCGAAGCATGGGAAAAACTTTGCCCGGTGGAAAACTTCGCGCAATTTTTACAGGACCGCGGCATGCTCGCGGCCGCGATGCGCGAAGAGATGGAAGCCGATATTCGCGACGAGATCGAGCAGGCGTTCGAGTTCGCGCTTGCCAGTCCGAATCCGCAAGAAAAAGACTTGTACACACACGTGTACGCCGACTAACGCACAAGAATTCAAATCGCATGCCTTGGGACGAGAGCTTAGTTAATTCGCTGGTGTACGACGCGCCAGCGCCGGAAAGCGGTCGCGTATTGCCGTATCCGAAAGCGGTGAACGAAGCGCTGGATATCGCGCTCGGCCGCGATCGCAGCGTGTTTGTGTTAGGGCAGGGCGTCGATGATCCCAGCGCTATGTTCGGTTGTACGAAAGGCTTGCAGCAAAAATTCGGCGCCAGCCGCGTGTTCGACACGCCGTTGTCCGAAGAAGGCATGATGGGCGTTTGCACCGGCGCGGCGATGGAAGGCATGCGCCCGGTGTATATGCACAACCGCCCGGATTTTATTTTGCTCGCGTTCAATCAACTCGTCTCGCACGCGTCGAAGTATCACTACATGGACAACGGTCAGACCAAGGTGCCTTTGGTCGTATGGGCCGCTATTGGCCGTGGCTGGGGTTCAGGCGCGCAGCACTCGCAGGCGATTCACGGCATGCTGATGGGCGTGCCAGGATTGAAAATCGTGATGCCGACTACGCCGTTCGACGCGAAAGGGTTGTTACTGGCCGCAATCGCGGACAACAATCCAGTACTGGTTTTCGAGCATCGCTGGCTGATGAAGAAAGAAGGCGTGGTGCCAGAAGGCCATT
>JAHFQD010000094.1 GCA_023266455.1 Candidatus Muproteobacteria bacterium | reverse complement strand
CTTGATCCGCATGACCCACCAACGAAACGTACTCCATCGCAAAAACGTCATCGCTTGTTCTACGTTCTTCATGCTCAACGCCCCATGCGAGATGGAACGAAGTGACTTTAATTATTTTTCCCGACGCTAATATCTGATCCCGGAAAACCGGCCGATTATCGTGGCCGAGGAACATGAATGCGGCGACAACGACGGCGGCGAGCAAGAGGTAAGAGAGACCAAACCCTAACGCCAGCCATTTTATTTGGAGTTTCATGTGAATTCGTCCCGATGAGACACCATGAAAAATCGCGCTTCACGCGACAAGCGCGTAAACGCGAACCAACTAAAACCGCCGCGCCTTAACCGGAATAATCAACGCAACGATAAAAAAAATCAAAAACCAAACCAATGCCCATTCCGGAATAGACAATGTCAAAAATTTCCACTTCACTTCGCTACATTCGCCGGTTCCGCGAAACAACGCCGGTAACGCGCGGCTCAGCGGAAAATTCTCCAACAGGAACCCCATATCCGCTCCGCATCCCTGCGATACCGGTGGGAAATGTTGCAGATATGAATGTCGAATCGCCACACCGGCGCCAGACAGCGAGAACAACGAAACCAACGCGCTATAAATCCCAACGCTCCAACCACGCGGGCCATGCAAGGTCGCGATCAAAGCGATAAAGCCGATAGCGACGAACGCGTAACGCTGCATGATGCACATTGGGCAGGGTTCTAAATTTTCCACGTGCTGCAGAAACAACGCGTAGGCGATCAACGCCGCACAAACAATAAAAATACCGCCGAAAACTAAACGCGGTTTGGAGAAACAATCGCGCAGTCGATTCATAATTATTTACCCGCAATCGGTGGATGATGGATGAACTGGATCAAATTTCCCTCTGGATCGCGGCAATAAAAACTGCGCGCGCCGTCGCGATGAGTCTTGGGCGCCTGAGCGATCTTCACGCTGTTACCGCCGAGATAGTCGCACCACTGATCGACATACTCGGCACCACGCAGAATAAAACCGACATGATCCAAACGCTGGCCTTCGGCGGCGAACGGCTTGGTAGCGCGATGCAAGGCGAGATTGTCGTTGCCATTGGTAAGATAAAGATTGTCCGGGTCCGGCCGCCATTCGATTTGCATGCCGAGCAAACCGCAATAGAAACGTTCGCAAGCCTCGAGGTCTTGAACCCAGATAGCCACGTGACGCAACCCCGCCATGCCATCAGGCCGCTTCATCGAGTGCCTCACCGAATACGGTGCGTTCGACGTCACGCCAAGTCCGTTCGCCGAACACGCGGCGCATCATCAACGGCGCGGAGATCGCGCCGGCCGATAACAGTCGATCATGAAACGAGCGCAGCGTTCCCTGCGGTTCGGCAGCAAACACACGGTCGCGCAGCGCATTGATCAAGGCCCAACCGGTGGCGTAACCGAGCGGCACCGTCGGCGAGCGCGTATACCAAGTGACATCGGCCAAGGCTTGCGCCTTGGGAAAGCCGAGCGCGGCGACTAACCTGTCCGCGGCGCCGTCCAGGCTTAGGCCGCGGGTATGCAATTCGACGTCGATGCACACGCGGTTCGCTCGCCACAAACGATCGCGCAATAACAACACGCGGCTTTCCGGCTTCGACAAGAATCCTTGTTCCTGCATAAGCTGTTCGCAATAAAGCGCCCAGCCTTCGTAACTCGTCGCAGAAGCGTTCAACAGTCTCGGCAAGGTACGCGCGTGCGGTTGCTGGTTAACGGTGACGAAATGCAGATGATGTCCCGGATAGGCTTCGTGCACACAGGTATGCATCAGACCGATCTCGTCGTGCTCCGCGAGTTCGGCGTCACTGGTCGGCGGCGTGACGTAGTAATAACCGACTTGCGCCGGATCGTTGGGTGACGGTTCGCAATACGCGGCGAACGGTATCTGATGGCGCAAGAACAACGGCGTTTCGATAACGTCGAGTCTCTCCGGCGATGGTAGCGACACCAGCTCTTTGTGCGCCACGAACTCGCGCGCGGCGCGCATGGTATCGGTATAGACCTTCAATAATTGTTCGGACTTCGGGTGTCGGGCTTGAATCGTCCGCAAGGCGCGGTTCAAATCACGATCGCCGCAAACTTCCTGGCAAGCCGCTTCGAGTTCTTGCCGTGTGCGTTCGATCAAACGCTGGCCGAAGTCGTGAATACGGCTGCTGTCGACGTCGAGAAAATGCCGGCGCCGCAGCAGTTGCTGAAAATATTCTGCGCCACAGGCGAACGACCCCTTGGCTTCCGTCACAACACCACGAGAGAGAAATTCGGAAAAGCGCGCCAACGACTCGCCCGCTTTCTCCAGTTGTGCGGTCAGCGACACGCGTTTGGCGCTGGCGGTGATTTTCGGATGCGCCGCCAAGGCTTTAAAAAAATCCACACCGGCGCGCGCGGAAACGGCGGCGGAAGTAGCCCAAAGGACGGGGATATCGCGAGTATTGGCCGATAGACGTAGCTGCGCCGCGCTTAAGTGTGCGGGAATCGCGGCGAGCCGCTCGGCCATGGCCTCGTCGAAATTCTCGACGTTACGAAATGTAAGTTGATAGATCGCGTTGATCGGCAGGCAACGCTCGGGATCCGGCTTGTGCGGTTCGATGTCGAGTAGATATTCGTTCTCTAACTGCGCCGCACCGACCAGAATCTCGGCATCGGCTTTACGATCGGGATCGAGCGTCGCAAGGTCGAATTCCTCCAGCGCCACCAGCAGCTCGTCGTTCAAGCAAACGAGCGCGCCCTTCTCTTCCTCCGCGCACGGCGTGAGTCGATGCGCATAGCCCGGCACACCCACATCCACCGCCGCTTCGGGGTGATAGCGGAACCACGCGCGGTAATAGGTTTGGACGATCTCGTCGAAACGAGCGCCGATATCGTTAGATTTGCTCACGCCGGCGCCTCCACAACGTCGACATCGTGCGTGATCTCGGCGGTTTTGCCGAGCATGATCGACGCCGAGCAATATTTCGTCGCCGACAGTTCGATCGCATGTTCTACTTTTTTGCGATCGAGTTTGCGTCCCGTCACTTTGAAGTGCACATGAATGCGGGTAAATACTTTGGGGTCAGCGTCAGCGCGTTGCGCGTCGATATGCGCCACGCAATCGACGACGTCCTGCCGCTGCTTGCGCAGAATATGCACCACGTCGAACGCGGTGCAGCCACCCATGCCGATCAACACCATTTCCATCGGGCGCGATCCTTTATTTTGGCCGCCGGATTCCGGTGCACCGTCCATTGTCACGCTGTGGCCGCTGTCGGCTTGGCCGGTAAAGCTCACACCGCCGGTCCATTGAATCGTCGCCTTCATATCGTGTTACCTGCCTTTGCAAAACCGAACAATTCGCCGAGCCGCGCGCCCGGATCTTCCGCGCGCATAAACGCTTCGCCGACAAGAAACGCGTGCACATCGTGATCGCGCATGCGCGCTACGTCCTGCGACGCCAGGATACCGCTCTCGGTGATGACGATGCGCCCCGTCGGAATCTTCGATAACAGTTCGAGCGTCGTCTCCAAACGCGTTTCGAAAGTACGTAGATCGCGATTGTTAATGCCGATCAGCGTCGCGTCGAGCCGCAGCGCGCGCTCCAGCTCGCGCGCGTCATGCACTTCGACCAGCACGTCGATGCCCAATTCCGCCGCGAGCTGCGAAAAATCTTGCAGCTGCGCATCCGATAACACCGCCACGATCAACAACAACGCGTCCGCGCCCAAGGCGCGTGCTTCGTAAATCTGATACGGGTCGATAGTGAAATCTTTGCGCAATACCGGTAACACGCAAGCCGCGCGCGCTTCTTGTAAATGTGCATCGGCGCCTTGAAAAAAATCCACGTCGGTCAGCACCGACAAACACGCCGCGCCATGGCGTGCGTAACTGCGCGCGATGTCGGCCGGACGGAAATCGGGGCGCATCAATCCTTTGCTCGGGCTGGCGCGTTTGATCTCGGCGATCACCGCTGGCGCACGACGCGCCACGCGCGTACGCATCGCTTCGACGAAACCGCGCGCGTCGTCCGCCGCTTCGGCTTGACGGCGCAACTCGGACAACGGCAGACGCGCCGCACGCTCGTCAAGCTCGACGCGTTTGCGCAGCAAAATCTTCTGAAGAATATCGGACATTATTTGACCGCCGCTTCCGGCACGTAGCGACGCGTGAAATTTACGAATTCATCGAGTTTGCCCCGCGCCGCACCACTTTCAAGCGCGGCGCGTGCCCGCGTAATACCGTCGGCGATGGACGCGGCGATATCGGCGGCATACAACGCCGCGCCGGCGTTGAGCAATACGATGTCGCGTTCCGGACCGGGTTTGTTATTAAGGACATTGAGTACTTTCTCCTTCGACGCCGTAGCGTCGGCGACGCGCAGTGCGTCGCCTTGATAGTCGGACAATCCGAATTGGGATGGTTGAATTGTATATTCGCGCACGTCGCCGTTGATCAGTTCGCCGATCATCGTCGGACCGCTGAGCGAAATTTCATCGAGCCCATCCACGCCGTGCACGACCAACACGTGGCGGCTGCCTAAGCGTTGCAGCACGCGCACTTGAATGCCGACCAGATCGGGATGAAACACACCAAGCAGTTGCGTCGGCGCGCCGGCCGGATTCGTGAGCGGGCCGAGAATATTGAAAATCGTTCGCACGCCGAGTTCTTTACGCACCGGCGCAGCGTGTTTCATCGCCAAATGGTGATTAGGGGCGAACATAAAACCGATACCGGTCTTGGCGATGGACTCGGCCACCTGCGGCGGCGTCAGCATGATGTTCACGCCGAGAGACTCCAACACGTCCGCACTGCCCGATTTACTCGAGACGCTGCGACCGCCGTGCTTGGCCACGCGCGCGCCCGCCGCGGCGGCGGCGAACATCGAGGCGGTAGAAATATTGAACGTATGCGCCGAATCGCCGCCGGTGCCGACGATGTCGACCAGGTTGTCGCGATTCGGCACGTCGACCTGGGTCGCGAATTCGCGCATCACTTGGGCCGCGGCCGTGATCTCGCCGATGGTTTCCTTTTTCACGCGCAGGCCGACAACCAATGCCGAAATCATCGTCGGCGACACCTCGCCACGCATGATGGCGCGCATCAACGCCAGCATCTCGTCGTGAAATATCTCGCGATGCTCGATCACGCGTTGCAGCGCTTCTTGCGGTGTGATGGACATGAATTCTTCGACCCTAATTTAAGTAACTTCGCCTCTCGCGGAAGCGGGGAAATTGGCGGTTTCGCGCCGACGCCAACGCGCCGGCTTGCGATTGTGTCGTTATCGCGCGGCGACGGTCAAGGTAAGCGGACACGCGCACCGAACCAGCACAACAATCCCATTGCGCATAACGCCAACATGCCGACGGCGAACCAGGCGACATGCGCGTTCAGCGCGGGAACGAACAGGCCAGCGACGACGGCGCTGAACGCCATTTGCACGAAACTCTGCAACGCCGACGCCAAGCCGCGATTGCGCGGCAGATAGTCGAACGCGAGCAAACTCAGATTCGGTAGCGCCAGCGACATACCGCAGGCATAGAGCGCCACTGGTGCGATCACCGTGACCGGCGTCGGCGTGAAGAAAGCGCCGAGCAAGGTGTTAATGATCGACGCCGCCAGCATAATGCTGAACCCCACGGTTACCGCGCGTTCATGCGTGTACTTCCCCGCCATGCGGCCGGAGATCACCGCGCCGCACATCAAGCCGACGACTAGGGGCACGAACAAGTAACCGAAATCCTGCGCGCCGAATCCAAGATCGCGATACAAAATCGTCGGCGATCCGGCGATGTATAAAAACAGGCCACCGAAGATCAGCGCGATGGCCGCGATCAGGACCATGAAAGGCAAATGACGCAGCGCATGCCAATACGCCGTCGCGATCGCGCGCGGATGCGCGGAATGCCGATCGGACGCGGCCAAGGTTTCCGGCAACAACAACGCGGCGCACAACCACACCGCCGTGCCGAGCAACGCCAAAAACCAAAACACCGAACGCCAGCCGAACACCTCGTGCAACCATCCGCCGATGATGGGCGCAACAGCCGGCGCTACCGCGAACATCAGCATAATGCGCGACATCACTCGCTGCGCCGCGGCACCGGAAAAACTATCGCGGATCACCGCGCGTCCGACGACCAAACCGCCGCTCGCCGACAACCCTTGGCCGATGCGCATCAACATCAAGGCATGCGCGTTCGGCGCAAGCGCGCAGCCAATCGACGTCACCACGTACGCCGCCGCCGATACCAGCACCAGCTTGCGTCGGCCGAAGACGTCCGACATCGGCCCATAGACCAAGGTCATGGCGGCGAACGCGATCATGTAAAAACTCAGCGTCTGTTGCAGATAAAAATCGCTGACGCCGAAGTCGCGCGCGATGTCGGGTAGTGACGGTAAATACGTGTCGATACTGAACGGCGCGATCATAACCAACGCCACGACGACGATGGTGAGGCGACGGATGAGGGCAGCGTTAGTAGTGTTGGAATCTGATTTTGTTTCGGACATCTTTACGCTTTCAAAGGAATGCTTTTTAAATCGCTCCCTCTCCCGCAGAGAGGTGAGGCGAGGATCTCATGAATGTCTGGCGGACATTCATATCGCCGAACGGGTGCAAGCAATGTTCTTGCACCCCTGTGGGAATGGTTGGGGTAAGGGGTGTAAAAAAAATTACTGCTCCCCTCACCCTGTCCCTCTCCCTGCGGGAGAGGGACTTTGGGTCTAACACTTCTCAAGAACTCAACGCTTCTGAAGAAAATTCCGCAGTAACTCATGCCCATGCTGCGTGAGAATGGACTCCGGATGGAACTGCACGCCTTCCACCGCCAACGTTTTGTGACGCACGCCCATAATCTCGCCGTCTTCGGTCCATGCCGTCACTTCCAAACAATCCGGCATGCTGTCGCGCTCGATCACCAACGAGTGATAACGCGTGGCTTCAAATGGATTCGGCAAACCGCGGAACACGCTGTTGTCGGCGTGGCGGATCATCGACGTCTTGCCGTGCATCAACTGTTTGGCACGCACGATTTTGCCACCGTACGCGGCGCCGATACTTTGATGGCCTAAGCAAACGCCGAGCAGCGGAATCTTGCCGCCCAAACGCCGAATCGTTTCGACGGAAACGCCCGCCTCACTCGGCGTGCACGGCCCTGGGGAAAT
>JAHFQD010000432.1 GCA_023266455.1 Candidatus Muproteobacteria bacterium | reverse complement strand
CGAGTAAGCGCTCGGTTAGTACGAGTTCCGCCTCGCTAAACCGATCGAGTTTCGGCTCCAAGATCTTCGCCAAAATCAGATCCAACTCCAGCATGCCGCGGCGGCAACGCCAGCGTATCCGGTTGCGGCGCGCGTCGGTCATGCCTGACTCACGTGATGCGCTTTACCAACAGCTCTTTGATATGGCCGATGGCCTTGGTGGGATTGAGTTCCTTCGGGCAAACTTCCGTGCAATTCATGATGCTGTGGCAACGGAATAACTTGTAAGGATCTTCCAGATCGTCCAAACGCTCGCCAGTGGCCTGGTCGCGCGAATCGGCGATGAAACGATACGACTGCAGCAACGCCGCCGGCCCGAGGAACTTATCTGGATTCCACCAGAACGACGGGCACGCCGTCGAACAACACGCGCACAGAATGCATTCGTAAAGGCCATTGAGCTTTTCGCGCTCTTCCGGACTCTGCAAACGCTCTTTCTCCGGCAGCGGATCGTTGTTGATGACGTAGGGCTTAACCGAATGGTATTGGTTGAAAAACTGCGTCATGTCGACGATCAAATCGCGGATCACCGGCTGTCCCGGTAACGGCTTGAGAACCACTGGTTCCTTCAAATCGGTGATACGGGTCACGCACGCCAAACCGTTCTTGCCGTTGATGTTCATCGCATCGGAACCGCACACGCCTTCGCGGCAGGAACGGCGAAACGACAACGAGTCGTCGAATTCTTTCAAGCGCACCAGCGCATCCAGCAGCATCCGATCCGACGGCTGCAGCGGGATATCGTAGTCTTGCATGGTCGGAGCCGAATCGGTTTCCGGGTTGTAGCGGTAAACGGAGAAACGCATCGTCGTTTTCCTCGCAGAGTTCTAGTACGTACGGACCTTCGGTTCGAAGGTTTCCACGGTTAACGGTTTGAGATGCACCGACTTGTATTCAAGTCGAGCGCCTTCTTTGTAATACAGCGTGTGCTTGAGCCAGTTTACGTCGTCGCGCTTTTGAAAATCGGCGCGATCATGTGCGCCGCGGCTTTCCTGACGCGCTTCTGCCGACACCAACGAGGCAACCGCGACTTCGATTAAGTTATCGAGCTCGAGCGCTTCGACGCGCGCGGTATTGAACGTCTTCGACTTGTCTTGAATCTCGGTACGCCCGATACGCTCCGCGACTTGTTTAATTTTCGCGACACCCTGCTGCAGCAGATCGGGGAAACGAAACACACCGCAATGCGCTTGCATGGTACGACGCATTTCGGCGCCAACATCAGCCACGCGTTCGCCGTTTCGTTGTCCGTCCAGGCGCGACAAGCGCGCCACCGTACGTTCGGTGGCATCCTTCGGCAGATCTTTATGCCCCGGATTCTCTTTTAAATATTTGACGACGGAGTTGCCGGCTTCGCGACCAAAGACGACCAAGTCCGTCAGCGAGTTCGTTCCTAAACGATTGGCGCCGTGCACCGATGCGCAAGCGCATTCGCCCGCGGCGTAAAAACCGGGAACCACGGTTTCAGCGTTTCCGTTCTTCGGCACGATGACTTCGCCGTGATAATTCGTCGGGATGCCGCCCATTTGATAATGCACCGTCGGCACGACCGGAATCGGATCCACCGCCGGATCCACGTTCGCGAACTTCTTGGCGATCTCGCGGATACCTGGCAAACGTTTTTCAATTTTTTCGACGCCGAGGTGATCGAGCTTGAGCAGCACGTAGTCGGCGTGTTCGCCGCAACCGCGACCTTCTTTGATTTCGGTGGCCATGGCGCGCGCTACAACATCGCGGCTGGCGAGGTCTTTCATGTTAGGCGCGTAGCGCTCCATGAAACGTTCGCCATTTTTATTCAGCAGAAAACCGCCTTCGCCACGTACGCCCTCGGTAATCAAAACGCCGGCACCGGCAACGCCGGTGGGATGAAATTGCCAGAACTCCATGTCTTCCAACGGAATGCCGGCGCGTGCCGCCATGCCGAGACCGTCGCCGGTGTTGATAAAGGCGTTGGTGCTGGCGGAAAAAATGCGCCCCGCTCCGCCGGTGGCGAAGATGGTCGCGCGCGCCTGCAACACGAAAACTTCGCCGGTTTCCATTTCGAGCGCGGTAACGCCGAGCACTTGGCCGCTGGCATCGCGAATTAAATCGAGTGCCATCCACTCGACGAAAAATTGTGTACGCGCGCGAACGTTGCGCTGATACAGCGTGTGCAACATAGCGTGGCCAGTACGATCCGCCGCGCAGCAACTACGCTGCACTGCGTTTTTGCCGAAGTTCTGCGTGTGGCCGCCGAACGGACGTTGATAGATCTTGCCATT
>JAHFQD010000093.1 GCA_023266455.1 Candidatus Muproteobacteria bacterium | reverse complement strand
CGCCGGACACTATTCCATGCAGCGTGCTAAGAATATTCCTCGATCATATTTGACGACCTATTGCCTGAAGGGCCTAGGACAGCAACGCGACACACTTTTGATCGATAAGTTTTTGCGCGGCCGAGTGAGCTTCGCTCAGATCAACCTCAATCAAACATTGCCCAGAGTCGGCGTATTCGACGCCGTGTTTCTGCGAAACGTTATGATTTACTTCAATGTCGACACCAAACGCCAGGTGGTGAATCGGATATTGCCGTTGCTACGCACTGGCGGTCTTTTTTTCGTCGGACATTCCGAAACGTTGAACGGCGTCGTCGATGGCCTAATTCAGGTTAAACCCTCGGTCTATAGAAAAGAATGAGCGCGTCTAAACCGAAATCCGTTCTAGAAATTTTTCTGCAACCGGGAGAAATTTATTTCGGCGACGAAGAAACACGCATCCGCACGCTACTCGGATCCTGTATTTCAATCACGTTGTGGCATCCGCGCCTAAAGATCGGCGGCATGTGCCATTACATGTTGCCCAACCGCGGGCAACTCGCGTCTGAAAACCACGCTCTCGACGGACGTTACGCCGACGAAGCGATTGCGCTGCTCATGAAAGAAATCGAACGTTCGAGAACCAAGCCGTCGGAATACGAGGTAAAACTGTTCGGTGGCGGAACTATGTTTCTGCCCAAGGCGGTGCGCAGCGAGCGCACGCTGTTGTCGCGCAATGGTGCAAGACCTGGCGTCGCGCCGCGAAACGTCGACGCCGCCCGAACTTTATTACGTACCTACGGCTTAATCCTAAAAACCGAACAAGTCGGTGGCAACGGGCGTCGTTACGTCATTTTCGATATTTGGAGCGGGCATGTTTGGGTTCGTCAAAATAAGCTGGATGAAGCCGCGTAATGACAAGAAAAAAGATAAACGTTTTAGTGGTGGATGACTCGGCGCTAGCGCGCCGGGTGATATCCGATGTGTTACAGAAAGATCCCACCATCGAGGTCCTCGGCGCCGCGCACGATCCATTGTTCGCCATGGAACGCATGAAGCGTCGTTGGCCCGACGTGATCGTGCTCGATATCGAAATGCCGCGCATGAACGGACTCGATTTTCTGAGAAAAATAATGAGCGAACATCCGACGCCGGTGATTATTTGCTCTTCGCAAACCCAGATAGGCGCGACGATAACGATGCAGGCGTTGGCGGCTGGTGCGGTCGACGTCATTGCCAAACCGAAGTTCGGTAGTGAGGATTTTTTGACGCAATCGGCCGCCGATCTCATCGGTATTGTCAAAGCCGCCGCGCGCGCCAAAGTAAAAAATATCCAGCTCGGGCTGCATAATCCTGCGAAACCGCCGCCGAAACTCAGCGCCGACGCTATGTTGTCGATGAGACGCCATCACGCGAAATCGACGCGGGATCTGGTGGTCGCGATCGGAGCGTCAACCGGCGGTACCCAGAGTTTGGAAGTCATCCTGTCTGTATTGCCCGCGGAATCGCCGCCGATTCTTGTTGTGCAACATATGCCGGAAAAATTCACCACGTTGTTCGCGCAACGCCTCAATGAAATTTGCGCGATGGAAGTTCGCGAGGCGGAAAACAACGATCGGGTTTCGCCGGGAACCGTATTAATCGCACCCGGCGGTTATCACATGATGTTGAAATCGCATGGCGGTGGGTACAGCGTTGAAGTCGTGCGTGGGCCGCACGTCAATCGTCATTGCCCATCGGTGGACGTGTTGTTTCGTTCGGTAGCGATTCATGCCAGCGATAACGCCACCGGCATCTTGATGACCGGCATGGGAGACGACGGCGCTCGCGGATTGAAGGAGATGCACGATGCCGGCGCGCATACCATCGCGCAGGATGAAGCGACATCGGTGGTATACGGTATGCCGCGGGAAGCCGTTCAATTGGGCGCGACGGACGAGATTTTGCCGCTGCAGGAAATAGCGAGCGCGATTCTGTCGTCTGCGCTAAGCACGCCGTTAAAAAAAACTAATTAAAAACATTCCCCGTTTACGACCAAATGTCGGCGACGATGCTGGCATACCAGCCAAGCGCGTACTTCGCCTCGTCGGCGCGAAAATGCGCGTCGGCGTCTTTCGGACTTTCGCCGCCCGCGCCGGGGATTTCGCTGATGCCCTCCGCGGTCACACGATAAACACCGGCGATGGAGATGCCGTAATCCGGCGCGACCAAGCTGTAGCAGGTGTTGATGTAAGACGCTTCCGCTGGCGCCTGTCCCTGCAATTCCGCGACGATGGCGTTGGCGGCGATCTTGGCTTCGCTGTTGGCGGCGAACGCCGATTTCGGCAGGGCACCAGCGACGGCGGAATCGCCGATGACGAAAATATTTTTAAATTTTTTCGACTCGAAGGTCAACGGATTCACCGGACACCAACCCTTGTCGTCGGTCAATCGCGCCATACGCGCGATCGACCCCGCGGTTTGCGGCGGCACGATATTGATGACGTCACCGCGATACTTCACGCCGGTCTCGGTATCGAGTTGCATGCGACTGGTGTTGACCGCGGTGACTATTCCGCCCTTGCTGCTCGGAATCCATTCGATCATGTTGCCGTATAACTGTTTCCACGCGTCTAGAAACAGCGCCTGTTTCGAGAACGCGTCTTTCGCGTCCAAGATGAGAATCTTCGACTTCGGTTTATTGCGCTTGAAGTAATGCGCCACCAGACTCGCGCGTTCATAAGGGCCGGGCGGACAGCGATACGGATTTTGCGGCGCGGTGATGATGAACGTGCCGCCGTTGCGCATCTTCGCCAATTGATCGCGCAGCCGCAGCGTTTGCGAACCGGCCTTCCACGCGTGCGGCATCGCGACCGCGGCGACGTCGGTGTAATGCTTGATCGCGCCCCATTTCAGCTCGATCCCCGGCGCTACCACCAACTTGTCGTACGCCAGCGATTTGCCGCTCTTCAACGCCACGCGACGTTTACCGGGATCGATCGCGGTCGCCCAGTCATGCAATACCTGTACGCCGCGTTTGCGCAGACCGTCGTAACCGATGGAGATGTTTTCGATTTTGCGCACACCGGCGACGACGTGGTTACTCAACGGACCGGTGACGTATTTTTTTTCCGGTTCGATCAACGTTACCGTGATGCTCGGATCGGCGGCCTTGAGATATTTGGCGCAGGTGGCGCCGGCGAAACCACCGCCGATGACGACGACTTGCGCGCTTTTTTTGGCGGCGGTTTTTTTATCCGCGGCGTCGGCCGGCGACGTCCAAATGCTCGCGGTGCTTGCGGCGCCGGCGATTCTTAAGAAGTCCCTACGCGTAAATCTGCTCATGCGATGTTCCTTGCGATTTACTTCTTCAGGCCGGCGATATAAATCGCGATGGCTTCCAACTCGGTGTCGGTGTAGCCGCGCGTGTGCCGGCCCATGATGGTCGAAGCGTCTTCGCCGTTCTTAAAGCGCTTGAGTCGCACGGCCATGTCGCTGGCGTTGAATCGGGTTAGGCTCGGAATCGCGCCGGGGCTTTTGCCGGCAGGGCCATGGCAGGTGAAACAATTATTTGCCAGATTACGCGCCATTTCCGGCGTGATCGGCTTGATTGGTTCCACGGTTTTCACGACGGGGGACGTCGCGGCGGGTTTCGTATCCGGCGCCGTCGGCGTGACGGTTGGGGTAGACGGATCGGACGGAGGCGGAGTCGTTTGGCAGGCGCTTGCCGCGATAATCAACGCCACGACGACAAAACGAAATGCTCCCGGCTTCATTCTCGTGTCCTTTTGTTCGTTTTGGATGGTTCGAAAAAGCGTCGACCGATCGAACGAAATCGTAAGCGTCCCTCGATACAAGATCAAATGAATTCCGCGCGAGCGACGCGAAGGCGCGTACTATAATCCTTCTGTTCATTTTCGTATGTCGGAGGGTGTATGCCATTTCGCTATTTATTTTTAGTCGTCGTCGTTCTGCTCGCCGCTTGCAGTGGGCGCACGCAACTCGAAAGCGATTTGGCGATCAAAGGTGCGCCGGATTGGGTTAATAAAGGCACGGCTTACGTCAACGATAAAGACGGGCGTTTATTTCATGGCGTCGGTTCTGCCGGTCCGATGGGCGACCGCGCGCTACAGACCTCGACCGCCGATGATCGCGCGCGCGCCGAGTTGGCGCGTATTTTCTCCTCATATCTCGACGTGGCCTCGCGTGATTATCAAGCGGCGAGCCGCGCTGGCGACGCTAAGGTGAATGAAGAAGCGGTGTCGCGCCAAATAAAAAATCTCACACAAGTGAATTTATCCGGCGCCAAGATCGTGGCGCGCTGGCTCGACAAGCGCACCGACACGATTTATGCCATCGCCGAACTCGACATCAATCAAGTCAAACAAACCACCGGCGCTGCGCGCGACATGAACGACGACGTGCGTCACTACTTGCAAGCGAGCGCGGAAAATATTTTCGATCGCGTTTCGAAGGAGAACAAATAATGAACGTTTCTTGCTTAACGCGCGGCATCATCGCCGCGCTGGTATTGGCGGCGCTGCTGGCGGCTTGCGGTACCTCGGTCGAACGCGTCGACACCGGCGAGACCGTGGATCTTTCCGGCGCTTGGAATGACTCCGACTCGCGCCTGGTTTCGGAAGAGATGATTCGCGACGCGCTCGCGCGGCCGTGGGTCGACGAGCATCAGCGTGCCAAGAAAAAACCACCGGCGGTGATCGTGGGCGAAGTGCGTAATTTGTCGCACGAACACATCAACGTCCGTACCTTCGTGGCTGATATGGAGCGCGCGCTGATCAATTCCGGCAAGGTGAAATTCGTCGCCTCCAACGAAGAGCGCGGCGAGATTCGCAATGAACGCAAGGATCAGGAACTGCACGCGCGTGAAGATACGCGCAAGGCGATGGGCCAGGAACTCGGCGCGGATTACATGCTGAAAGGTACGATCAACACCATCATCGACGCCGAAGGTAAGACCCAGGTGCGGTATTACCAGGTCGATTTAACGCTAATCAGTCTTACCGACAACGACATCGTCTGGGCCGGGCAAAAGAAAATCAAAAAGATCGTCAAAGGCTCCAAGCTTCGGTTCTAAATTATGCGTCTTTCCCGGTGGCGCATCGCCAGTGCGTTCGCGCTCGGCGCGCTGCTGACCGGCTGCGCCACCTGGAGCGATTCGTTTCGCGAGATCGAGTCGCAGTTAGCGCAGGAAAACTATACGCAGGCGCTGCAAGCCCTGGAGCAACATAAGGGGCCGAGTCGCGACAAAGCGTTGTACTTTTTGAACAAGGGCATGTTGTTGCGCATGGCCGGCGATTACCGCGCATCCAACGAAGCGCTCGAGGCAGCGAAGGAGTTGATGGAACAGCTCTCGGCCACCAGTCTGTTGGAGCAAGGCACAACTTTTATCGTCAACGACGCCAGCGCCGCTTACGCCGGCGAAGAACACGAGCAAGTGCTGGTGCATTTATACGAAGCGCTTAATTACCTCGCGCTCGGTGATCCCGACAACGCTCGCGTCGAGGCCTTGCAAGTCGATTTAGTCCTGCGCCAACAAGCCGAGCGTATCTCCGAGAGTCGTTATACCGAAGACGCGTTCGCGCGTTATCTCACCGGCATGATTTACGAAGACGCTGGCGAATGGAGCGACGCCATGATTGCTTATCGCAAAGCGTATGAAGCCTACGGCAAGTATCAAACGCTTTACGGCGTCGGCGCACCGTTGTCGTTGAAATTGGCGCTGCTGCGTTTGACAGAACATCTCGGCTTGCGCGACGAACTGCGCAAATATCAAAAAGAATTCGGCATTGATCGGTGGACGCGTCTCGCGGAATGGCGCATGCAAGGCGAAGTGGTGTTGGTATTGCACAACGGCTTGGCGCCGATTAAGCGCGAGACCTCGACCGGCGTGCTCGATCCGTTCTCGGGCCACCTCGTGCGGCTATCGCTGCCTTATTACGAGAATTCTTCGCCGGGCTTACATTCCGCCAAGTTGATTGCAGCCGATCGCAGCGCTGGCGCCGAAGTCGTCGAAGATGTGCAAGCCATCGCGCGGCGTACGCTCGAGACCAAGATGCCGGCGATCACCGCGCGGCTGTTGGCGCGCGCGGTGGTGAAGGGCGTGGCCAGCAAGGCCGCGCGCGACGCGGCACGCAAAAAAAACGACGACAAGAACGATGCGCTCGCGGCCGCCATCGTCGGTATCGGCATCGAAATCGCCGGCGCGCTGACCGAGCGTGCGGATACGCGTAGTTGGGCCACGCTGCCGCATGACATTCAGATCGCGCGCCTATTGTTACCGCCGGGAACGTATTCCGTTAAAGTGGAACTGCTGGGCGCGGGTGAGTCCGCGCTCGGCGGTTTCGAGTTGCCCGAGGTCGTGGTGCGACCGGGCCGTAAAACTTATTTGTCACGCCATTGGATTGCGCCGACGTCGACGATGTCTCGGAGGAAACCATGAACAAGATGAAGCGGATATTCTTTTTTAGTCTCGCCTTCCTCGCCGCTTGCGCCTCCGCGCCGTCGACGCCGGATTGGGTTAGCGGCGCCGCCGCGAAGTATCCGGCGACGCAATATCTCGTCGGCCGCGGCCAAGCCGATAGCGGCGACGACGCAAGCGATCGCGCGCGCGCCGATGTGGCGAAGATCTTCGGCGTTGAAATGACGGTTGAATCGGAAGACACGCAGGCGTTCAGCGGCGGTGCTTATCAAGGTCACAGCGCGCGACGCGTTGTCACGCGCACCGAACGTTTGCTGGAAGGTGTCGAGATCGCGGAGATCTGGCGCGACTCGGCGACTAAGAATTATCACGCCTTGGCGGTGCTGCCGCGACTCAAGGCGGCGCATTCACTGCGTCAAGAAATCGCGCGTCTCGACGGCGCGACCCAGGCGCAACTCGACAACGCGCGCAACGCGCAAGATTTATTGCTGAAGATCGCCGCCGCCGCGCAAGCGGTCGCGGCCCAAAGCGAGCGCATGGGTATTCAAAAAACCTTGCGCATCGTCGACGCCACCGGTCAGGGAGAAACGCCGACGTGGAATCTCGATCGTTTGCGCGCGGACCTCGACGCGCTATTGAAACGTTTGAAACTCGTCGCGCGCGTCGGCGACGCCGAACTCGAAACGATCGCTAAAGGCGCGCTCGCCGCCGCCGGTTTGCTGGGGGACATCAGCGACAACCCCGCGTACGCGCTCGAGGCCAAT
>JAHFQD010000092.1:5711-7164 GCA_023266455.1 Candidatus Muproteobacteria bacterium | reverse complement strand
GCCGATGACCCAGATCATCGCGGTCGACGGCGGCATGGCAACGGCGCCCGCCGCGAAGCACGTCGGCGCCGGATTTTGGTTGGCGGCATTGGCGGCGGCGTTCGGCGCCGGATTGTTGCTGAGCTTCACGCCCTGCGTATTGCCGATGATTCCGATTCTCTCCGGCGTAATCGTCGGCACGGAAGGAAAACACATTACGAAGTTTCGCGGCGGTTTGCTTTCATATGGCTACGTGTTCGGTACCGCCGTGACCTACGCCATCGCCGGGGCAATCGCGGGCGCGACCGGCGCGCAACTGCAATCGTATTTTCAGAATCCTTGGGCGATCGGAACCTTCAGCGTGGTTTTGATTTTGCTCGCGTTGTCGATGTTCGGGCTTTATACGCTGCAGATTCCAAGTTCGATTCAATCGCTGCTGCATCAGCATTCCGCGCGGCTGCAGGGGCGCGCCAAAAAATGGCTCGCGGGAGAATTTATCGGCGTGTTCCTGTTGGGGCTGGTGTCGGCGCTCATCATCGGCGCGTGCGTATCGCCGGTGTTGGTGTCGGTGCTCGGCGGCGCAATCGCGGCGCACGATCCTTGGCTCGGCGCGGGCGTCATGTTCATGTTGGCGCATGGCCAGGGCATGATTCTGGTGGCGCTCGGTATCGGCGAAGGCTTGTTGTTCCCCAAGGCTGGTCCGTGGATGGATGTCATCAAACACGTCTTCGGCGTGCTATTGCTAGCGGTGTCGATTTACTTACTCGGTTTTCTGCCGGACGTACCGGTACTGCTGCTCTGGGGCGCGCTCTTAATCGTGTGCGCGATTTACCTAGGCGCGAATCAATCTCTGCCGAGCGACGCGAGCGGTTGGCGGTTTTTATGGAAAGGGGTGGGTACGGTATTGTTGATTTGGGGCGTGCTGGCCTTGATCGGCGGATTCTTAGGCAATCGCGAACTGTTGCATCCCTTGCCAGCGTCGCTGTTCGATAAACCCTCGGTCAGTGCTAGCGCCGAATCGCTGTTTGAGCGCGTAAAAACCGTGCGCGAATTGGAACAGCGGCTGGCCGATGCGAAAGCAGCGGGTAAACCGGCGGTGGTCGATTACTATGCCGATTGGTGCGTCGACTGTGTACGTATGCAACGCGGTACCTTCGCCGACGCCGACGTGCGCGGCGAATTGGCCAAACGCTTCGTGTTGCTGCAGATCGATCTCACGGAATCGAACAGCCCTGAATCGAAAGAGCTGAAAGACCGTTTCGGCGTCTTCGGACCGCCTGCCAGTTTATTTTTTTCTTCCGATGGGCTAGAAC
Organism: Candidatus Muproteobacteria bacterium; assembly: GCA_023266455.1. Classification (GTDB taxonomy): domain Bacteria; phylum Pseudomonadota; class Gammaproteobacteria; order Acidiferrobacterales; family Sulfurifustaceae; genus JAHFQD01. The sequence continues at coordinate 5,872 of JAHFQD010000092.1, read as the reverse complement.
GGCGTGCGCTGCGAACATACGGCTTCTTAGATAAGTCCGCGTTTTTAGCACTCATTCGCCAAATCAACTGAGTTTTACCAACCATGAACCGCGCCGTACGCAATACTTTCCTAATCACCATCGGACTCGCCGCGCTCGGCGGCGGGTATTTTTTGTCGAAA
>JAHFQD010000092.1:0-5701 GCA_023266455.1 Candidatus Muproteobacteria bacterium | reverse complement strand
AACACACTGACAGTTCCCTGGTCGACTTCTCGCTCCCGGACCTCGACGGCAAAAGCCACTGGTTGTCAGAATGGCGCGGACGCGTAGTGGTGCTGAATTTCTGGGCTACCTGGTGCGGACCCTGCCGCCACGAGATTCCTTTATTTATAGAAACGCAGAAACGCTATAACGACCACGTACAGATCGTCGGCGTCGCCATCGACAACCCGGCGGCGGTGAAGAGCTATGCCGCCGAGATGCGCATCAACTACGCCTTATTGTTGGCAGATGAAACCGGCATGACGCTGATGCAACGTTACGGCAACCCGCAGGGGTTCCTTCCTTATACGGTGGTATTTGATAAAAACGGCAAGGTCATCGCACGCAAACTCGGACCTTACTCGCCGGAAAGTCTGGAAGAACTCTTAGGACCCTTGGTAAAGAAAAATCTCTCTTTGAAGCAACATACCTAGCCAATTTGGCAAAAATGAGTTCGATCTTCGTCGATCTTCAAAATTAAGCTAGACAAAATGCCCGACTCGCGGGCACAATCCTCCGCTCAAGATATCGGCAGTTCATTACACAAACGCCGCCGGTTCGAGTTAAATCCGCCTCATTTCGTTCGAATTGGCATATTGCGACAGCGAGGGAGTTTGGCATGGCCGAAATTTTAGTTATCAACGGCCCAAATCTGAATTTGCTCGGCACTCGCGAGCCGGAACACTACGGTCGGGCGACGCTGGATGAAATCAACGCCCATCTCACCAAGAAGGCTCATGCCGCGGGCCACCAGATCAGTTTTTTCCAAAGTAACGCCGAACACGAGTTGGTGAATCGGGTTCAGCAGGCGATGAAAGAGAAGATCGGATTTATTCTGCTAAATCCGGCAGCCTTCACGCATACCAGCGTGGCGCTGCGCGACGCGCTGTCGGCGGTCAAAATCCCCTTTATCGAAGTACATCTGTCCAACGTGCACGCGCGCGAAGCGTTCCGTAAGCATTCGTACTTTACGGAAATCGCCGTCGGCGCGGTCATCGGTTTGGGTCCGCAAGGATACGAATTGGCCTTAGCAGCCGCCATCGAACGACTGAAGTAAGGCCGACTGTGCGCACTCAACGGAAAACAAAGAATTCATCATCAGGGACATCTATGGATATCCGTAAAGTAAAAAAACTCATCGAGATGTTGGAAGAATCGAGTCTGGCCGAGATCGAAATCCGCGAAGGCGAAGAATCGATCCGCATCAGCCGCGGCAACTCATCCGCCGCGTCCATGGCCACGCATTACATGCAGCCGATGCACATGCACCACGCGCCGGCGCATCCGGCGACCGCTCCGATTGGCGCGAGCGCGGAATCGACGGCGATTCCGGTCGGACATCCAGTTAAATCACCCATGGTCGGCACGTTCTATCGCTCCTCTAGTCCGGGCACGAAGCCCTTCGCCGAAATCGGCGATTCGGTGTCGATCGGCGATACGTTGTGCATCATCGAAGCCATGAAGATGATGAACGAGATCGAAGCCGACAAATCCGGCATTGTTAAAGCCATCCTTAAAGAAGACGGTCAGCCAGTGGAATTCGGCGAACCGTTGTTCATTATCGAGTAAGGCCCGCTATCCATGTTCGATAAAATCGTCATCGCCAACCGTGGCGAGATCGCATTACGCATCCAACGCGCCTGCCGCACCCTCGGCATCAAAACCGTGGCGGTGCATTCCGAGGCTGACCGCGATACCAAATACGTCAAACTTGCCGACGAATCGGTGTGTATCGGCCCGGCGCGCCCCATGGACAGTTACCTGAATATTCCGGCGGTCATCAGCGCTGCCGACGTGACCGACGCCCAAGCCATTCACCCTGGATACGGCTTCCTTTCGGAAAACGCCGATTTCGCCGAGCGCGTGGAACAGAGCGGTTTCGTTTTCATCGGCCCACGCGCGGAAACTATCCGTTTGATGGGCGACAAGATTTCGGCGATCAAGGTCATGAAGAAGGCCGGCGTCCCTTGCGTGCCCGGCTCGGATGGCCCGCTACCCAAAGAAGAAAACGACATCCTGCGCATCGGCAAGGAAGTCGGTTATCCCGTACTGATCAAAGCCGCCGCCGGTGGCGGCGGGCGCGGCATGCGCGTGGTGCATACCGAAGCGGCGTTGCTGACCGCCGTGTCGCTCACGCGCGGCGAAGCCAAAGCGGCGTTTGGCAACGACACGGTGTATCTGGAAAAATTTCTGCCCAATCCGCGCCACATCGAATTCCAAGTGCTGGCCGATACGCATGGCAACGCCATTCATCTCGGTGAGCGCGATTGCTCGATGCAGCGCCGACATCAAAAAGTCGTCGAGGAATGCCCGGCGCCGGGCTTGCCGGAAAAACTGCGACATAAAATCGGCGAACGTTGCGCCGAGGCCTGCGAAAAAATCGAGTATCGTGGCGCGGGGACGTTTGAATTTTTATATCAAGACGGCGAGTTTTATTTCATCGAAATGAACACGCGCGTCCAAGTCGAACATCCAGTGACGGAAATGGTGACGGGTGTCGACATCGTGCGCGAATCGATTCGCATCGCCGCTGGCGAGAAGCTCAGCTTCCGCCAAAAAGATATCGAATGGCGCGGACACGCGATCGAATGTCGTATCAACGCCGAAGACCCGCGCACCTTCGCACCATCGCCGGGGCGCATCACCTCCTGGCATGCGCCCGGCGGTCCGGGCATTCGCGTCGACTCGCATGTGTACGCCAACTATTACGTGCCGCCTTACTATGACTCGATGATCGCCAAGCTCATCGCGTACGGCGAAAACCGGCAGGTCGCGATGGCGCGTATGCGCGTGGCGTTGTCGGAGATGCTGGTCGACGGCATCAAAACCAACATTCCGTTGCATCGGGACATCATGGAAGATGCCGCGTTCGAGAAGGGCGGCGTGAATATTCATTATTTAGAAAAGAAACTGGGGTTATAACAACGACACGACGGCGATCCCATTCGCCGCCGATGTCGAATACCGACTATGGCCTGGCAGCAACTGACATTCAACGTCGCCGCGGAACAGGCGGAGCTCGTCGCCGAAACACTGCAAGAAGCGGGGGCGATCTCGATTGCGATGCAGGACGACGCCGGCGAGATTCTCATCGAAACCCAATGGGAACAACCGACGCTGTGGTCGAAAGTGCGGCTCACCGCCTTGCTGCCGGAGAACGCCGATCTCGCCGCCACCAATCGCTTCGTACAAGAGACGCTCGGCATCGATAAGCCGCTGCCTTATCAAGTCGAGCTGGTTAAAGATCAGGATTGGGCCGAAAGCTGGAAGCAACATTACAAGCCGGTGCACATGGGCGGCAATTTATGGATCTGCCCCAGTTGGCGCGAACCGCCGGATCGTAACGCGGTGAACGTCGTTTTGGACCCGGGTATGGCCTTCGGCACCGGTGATCATCCGACCACAGCGCTTTGCTTGGAATGGCTCGCGCAACGGTCGCTGCAGAATAAAATTATCCTCGACTACGGTTGCGGTTCAGGCATTCTCGCCATCGCCGCGCTTAAACTCGGTGCGCGCGAAGCCTATGCCGTAGACATCGACGAACAGGCGTTAGCTGTTACCTGGGAGAACGCCGAATTAAACGGCGTCGGCGATCGGCTGCACGTCACGTTGCCGGGCGCGCTGCCCGTCGATTTGCGCGCCGATATCGTGGTGGCTAACATCCTGGCCAGAGCGTTGGCCGAGTTGGCGCCGACGTTGATCGCACACACTAAAGCCGTCAGCGAACTCGCGCTTTCCGGTCTGCTGACCGAGCAAGCAGACATGGTGCAGCCGCATTACATGCCGCCGTTCAACTTGACGATTTACGAACGCGGCGGCTGGATCGCGCTGGCGGGCGGACGTTCATAACACGATGGTATGTCATGTACACGCAGTGCCCAAAATGTCAGACCGTATTCCGCGTCACCATGGAGCAACTCAGCGCGCACCAGGGCACGGTGCGTTGCGGGCATTGCGATAACGTTTTCAACGCCGACCGGTATCTTTATTTCGACATCCAGTCGATCACCACGCCGGAAAAAAAATCCTCGAGTAAAAAGAAAAGCGGCGCCAAGCCTAAACAAACGAAGGCGACGCCGAGCAGCGTGCGTCAAGAACTCGGCCTCGATGAAGACTCGATTCCATCTATCATCGAAGTAACGGCGGCCCCACCGCCGGTATGGATGCCGCCGCCGGAACCGCCGGTGGAAATCTCGATGCCGCCAATGCCGGAACCGATCATCGAAGAGGTTTCGTTACCGCCCATTGAGAAAAAACCGTCGAAGTCCACCAAACCGCGGGCGCGACAGAAAAAAAAGGAATCGCCGCCGGCGTTGCTCGCACCCTGGTTGCTCAAAACACGTCGGCGCGGATCGCCATCCTGGCTGTGGATCGGCGGCAGCGCATTGTTGTTTTTTACTTTTGTCGCGCAAGCGACGTTTTTCTATCGCGATCAACTCGCCGGCTATCCGCCGCTGCGACCGTATGTCTTCGACGCCTGTCACCATATCGGCTGCAATGTCCGTCCACCGTACGATCTCACCAGCATCGAACTGATACAGCCCACCAACATGACGCCCCATCCGCGCACGCCGAACGCGCTGCGTCTACGCGCAACCATGGTGAACCGTGCCGGTAAAAATCAACCGTTGCCGTTAATGCAGATCACGCTGACCGACGGTACGAATCGAATGCTTTCGCGCCGTCTGTTCGCACCGCGTGAATATTTGGAACAGCCATCGCTCGCCGAGACCGACATGGCGTCGCATCTCGCTATCGGCGCGCTGCTCGATATAACCAATCCCGACGGTAAAGCCGTTGGTTATGAAATAGAGTTCATCGCACCGCCGATTCGCTGACGTTCTTAGCATGGCAAACATGGACCGCTTTTTGCGTCATATCGATCATGCTAATTCGTACTTCCCAGGCTTCCAGGTTTATGGGTAAGATTCGCCCCCTTTCCTTGCTCCAGGCAAAGAGATCCGAGCGTGAGAATCGGACCTTACAAGCTCAAAAATAATCTTTTGCTCGCGCCGATGGCCGGTGTTACGGATCGGCCGTTCCGTTTGCTATGCCGCAAGCTCGGCGTGGGCATGGCCGTGTCCGAAATGGTGTCGTCGAACTCGCTGTTGTACGGCAGCGCCAAAACGCTGCGTCGCGCCGATCACACCGGCGAGGACGAACCGCGTTCGGTGCAAATCGTCGGCACCGATCCTGCGCGCATGGCTGAGGCCGCGCGCATCAACGTCGAACGCGGCGCGCAAATTATCGACATCAACATGGGCTGCCCGGCGAAGAAAGTCTGCAACGTCATGGCCGGTTCGGCGTTGATGAAACATGAAACGCTGGTGGCGCAGATACTGGAAGCGACGGTGAAAGGCGCGAACGCGCCGGTGACGTTGAAGATTCGCACTGGTTGGGACCGCGCCAACAAAAACGGAACGCGCATCGCACGCATCGCCGAGGACTGCGGCATTCAAGCGCTGTCGATCCACGGTCGCACACGCGCCGACATGTTCGCCGGCGACGCCGAATACGACACCATTGCCGCGATCAAAGCGGTGGTAAAAATTCCGATCATCGCCAACGGCGATATCGACACGCCGCAAAAAGCCGCCGAGGTATTGCGCCAGACCGGCGCCGACGGCTTGATGGTTGGCCGCGCGGCGCAGGGCAATCCTTGGGTCTTCCGCGAAATCCAACA
>JAHFQD010000091.1 GCA_023266455.1 Candidatus Muproteobacteria bacterium | reverse complement strand
GATGGAGAAATGCGCAATTACCACTGAATACTGCGGGGAAACTTATTTTTTGAATATCCGCTCGAGATGGTCGAGATCGTTGGCCACGCGCCAATCGACGGCGCCGGCGTCTTTTACGCGCTTCTCCCACCATTCCAACCGGCCACTGTAACGACGCGGGTCGACGTTGTCGGTGCCGAGCTTAGTCACATTCAACGCGACCACGCGGATACCGTTTAGCTTGAGCGGCACATCGCGCACGACTTGCTTGTCCAACTCCTCTTGCAAGTCGGAAATAACAACGATGGTTTTATGACCGGCGCCAGTCTCGTTAAGAAATTCCACCGCTTGCAAAATACCGCCGGTGATATCGGTGTACATGCTGCCGGTTTTCGACAACTCGGCGAGCTTCGCCGATTGTTCTTTGAAAATTTTCTTTTGCGTATTGATCTGCAACGGATCGCGCTCGAACGTCACTTTAGCCACGATATCTTTCTCCGAAAAACTTCGACTCTTGATGCGTCCGATAGCGAGCGAATCGCCGGCGTTTAGATCGATCAACAAGTAATTAAGCACCGCCTGCGCTTTATCTAATTCTTTGACGTAAGTACCGGACGTATCGACGAGAACGTAAACCGCGCGCGCTCGATTGGAAGTATCAGAGCATGCCAGTAGCGCCAAGGTCGCGAGCAACAGCGTGAGAATCTTTTTCATATTTATCCTGCCTTGCGCCAATCTTCCTGCTTCGCATCGGCCGACGTGGATGCCGGCGCGGCGTACTTAGCACGCACCGCACGTTCGATCAGTAGCGGCATAAAAATTACAGCGTCGTAAAACATAACCAAAGCCGTCGTAACGTGCCGTAACATGTTCGACAACATTCGCAGCAACACCGATAACGCGCGCGTCGCGGCGACGAGCAAGACGCCCAAAACCGTGCGCGCCGAATCGATGAAATATTCCAACGGAATCGCGATGAACGTCAGCGCGAACGGCAACAAAAAGCCCAGTACCATTTGCGCGGCAATCGGCATCATGTGCACCCATTCCACACGTTGCGCCAGCGTCGAGGCGGCGGCATCGGCCGCCGTCGGGTTTAATGTGCGTAACAAATTAAGATTGGCCTGCACGATCCAATCACGCATCACCGCTAATCCAACCTCGACGCACGCCAGGAACAAGAGAATCGTGAACGCCACCCACATAAGCCGGTGGCGCATTTTCTCTGGCAGATTGTTGATGCGTGGAAACAGATGCGTGAAGCGCATCGACTCCATGAGAAAAATTCCCATAGTGGCTTCGACGAAAATAATGATGAGCGCCGCGACGTCAGCCGCGCGCAGATCGCCCCAAATATATTCACCGGCGCCGACCATGGTCGACATCGGCAGCGCGATCAATTTAAAGTTCACGAATGCACCGCCGAACGCCACCGCCATCACCAACGCGGCGATCACGAACTGCGTCATTGCCGACGCGTTGAGCGCATGCACTGCCTTTTCCGATCCGGCGAGCATTTGTTCGTACTTTTCCATTTGCGCGTCGATGCGCTGCGCGTTTTGCTCTAGCCCGGTGAGGTTGGCGCCGACACGCGTCAACGTCTGCTCAAGCGAGCGCCAGAACGGTTGGAAACCTTCGAGGATCTTGTGACGTTCTTGATACGAACGCCGGTATTCGGCGATGACTTTGTCGTAAATGCTGTTTAACGACTCGCTGATATCTTCGAGAATCTTATGCACCAAACCGTCGCCGGTTTGTTTGATGCCGGCAATCGTTTCGATCGCGCGCGTCCATTCGGGCGGCGGCGGCGGAACTTCGCCGCATTTCTTATAGTCTTCTTCGATTCGCGTCAGTTCTTCCAGCAACCGCCGTTGCAGCGCCGGATAACCTTGCAGATCGCGGCGTACGATAATCGCGACGCGTTCGAACTCTCGTTGAATCGCCTGCGTCACTTCTTCGCGCCCGCGCGCGATCAACACCACCTCGTTGCGCCGTTTTATTTCTTCCGCCGCGACGGACAACCAACGCGCCGCGATGCGTAGCGGCTGCACCAATCCGCGCATGAACGCGCGCAAAAGCCCGTGTACCGGCGTGCGTGCGGCATACAAAAAAGGAAGAGCGATGAGGAATAACACCAGCGCCGAAAGCGCGGGATTTTCAGGGAACAGCATCCAGGACATGGTCGTCCCCCTGTTGTGGGTTTTTATTTAAAGTGGGTCTTCTTTAATTAGACCCGCTTTCACCCCGCAACAAGGTACCACCGACGACTGCGTCTTTTTTCGAGATCGCCGGTGGTTGCATTTTTTGGAATTGACGAGACGCTACGGGGTACTGTCGACGGCGCCTTCTTTTTTAGCCGGCATCAAATCTTCGCGCGACACGCCGAGCCACATCACGATCGGACTTGCCACTAAAACCGACGAGTAAATACCGAACAAAATGCCGATAGTCAGCGCCAAGGCGAAGTAATGCAATGTTTCACCACCGAAAACTAGCATCGACAGCACGGCCAACTGCGTGCAACCGTGAGTAATAATGGTGCGCGACATGGTGCTGGTAATGGCATTGTCGATGATTTCCGACACCGAGTGCTTACGTAGCTTACGGAAGTTTTCGCGTATCCGATCGAATACCACCACCGATTCGTTCACCGAATATCCCAAGATGGCCAATACCGCGGCTAACACCGTCAGCGAAAAGTCCCATTGGAAGAACGCGAAAAAACCGAGAATGATGACGACGTCATGCAAGTTCGCGATGATCGCGGCCACGCCGAATTTCCATTCGAAACGTAACCACAAGTACATCACGATCCCCAACGAGACGATCAACAACGCCATCGCACCGTTTTCCACCAACTCGCGACCCACTTGCGGGCCGACGAATTCGACGCGCCGTAACTGCGCCGAGGCGTCGTCTTTCTTCAACGCGTCCATCACCACGTCGGACAACTTGGCGCCGGCTACCTGAATTTTCGCCGGCAGTCGGATCAAGATGTCGCGCGACGTGCCGAAATTCTGCACGCTGACGTCGTGGAAACCGAGCTTGTCGATGTTCGTGCGAATCTTCGGGATATCGGCGGCGTGACTGTAACTGACTTCCAATACCGTGCCGCCGGTAAAGTCGACGCCGAAGTTAAGACCTTTGGTTAACAAGAAAAACACCGCCAACACAAACGTAATCGCGGAGATCACGTTGAAGATCAGCGCGTGACGCATGAACGGAATGTCGCGGCGAATTTTGAAAAATTCCATGAACGTTTCCTCGGCTTAGGCGCGCTTGGCTTGTTTGATATCGGACTGGTGCCAACCGGTGTTGCCGATCGAGAGCTTCGTCAATTTGACGCGGCGACCGTAAATCAAATTAACCAGCGCACGCGACACCATCACGCCGCTGAACATCGACGTCAGAATTCCCAGACACAACACGACCGCGAAACCGCGCACCGGTCCGCTGCCGAACGTGAACAACGAAACGCCGGCGATCAATGTCGTGATGTTGGAATCGAGAATCGTGCCGAAGGCGCGGTCGTAACCGGCGTAAATACTCGCCTGCGGCGTATTGCCGCCGCGCAGTTCTTCACGAATGCGCTCGTTGATCAGTACGTTGGCGTCGATCGCCATACCGATAGTAAGCGCGATACCCGCCATACCCGGCAAGGTCAGCGTGGTCGGCAACATCGACAACATACCGACGAGCAAGATCACGTTCACTGCCAACGCCAAGACGGCGGTTAGGCCGAACATGACGTAGTAAAAGACCATGAACACCGCGATCGCGGAGAAACCGACCCAGGTGGAATGGAATCCGCGCTGGATGTTCTCCGCGCCGAGGCTTGGGCCGACGGTGCGTTCTTCGATGATCTCCACCGGTGCCGCGAATGCGCCTGCGCGCAGTAACAAGGCTAAATCGGTGGCTTCTTTGACCGACTCCATGCCCTCGATCTGGAAACGCTTACCGAGTTGCGAACGAATCACTGGCGCGGTGATGACTTCTTCGACGCGGCGGCTGACGCGCACTTCGCGGCCAGAGTCATCGAGCACGGGCTTACCGTGCTCGTCGCGCTTCGGCTCCGATTTGATTTCGATATACACCACTGCCATGCGCTTATTGATGTTTTCGCCGGTGACGCGCTGGTTGATGGCCGCGCCGCGCGAGTCAAGCGTGATCGACACGATCGCGCCACTGCGCTGGTTGTCGAAACCGGGCGCGGCGTTGACGATATTGTCGCCGGAATACACCACGCGGTTCTTCAACAGAATCGGCCGGCCGTCGCGGGCGCGAAATACTTTTGAACCCGCCGGTACGTCGCCGGTAAACGCAGCGGTTTGCGCCTCTTCGTTCACCAGCATGATTTCGAGCGTGGCCGTGCGGCCGAGAATTTCCTTGGCGCGCGCCGTGTCCTGCACACCCGGCAATTGCACGACGATGCGATCGTCGCCCTGCTGTTGGATCACCGGTTCGGCCACGCCGAGTTCGTTGACGCGGTTGTTCAACGAGGTAATGTTTTGTTCCAACGCGAAATGTTTTTTCTCGGTCAGCGCCACCGAGCTTAGTTTGCCCGTCAGAATAAATTCGCCGCCGCGATCGATATCGACATAATCGAGATCGCGCACTTCTTTCTTCAACAGTGCTTCGGCGCGCATGCGTTCGGCTACTTCCTTAAAACGCGCTTCGATCGCACCGCCTTCCAGGCGATTAATCGACGAATAACGAATTTTGTTGTCGCGCAACACACGCCGCGCGTCTTCCGCCGCCGCTTCTTCGGCTTTCTTAATGACCGCGCGCATGTCGACTTGCATCAAGAAATAAACGCCGCCACGTAAATCCAAACCAAGCGACATGGGCTTGGCGCCCAACGCTTGCATCCACGCCGGCGTCGACGGCAACAAGTTCAAGGCCACGACGTAGCTGTCACCCAACGTCTGCGCCACGAGATCGCGCGCCTTGATTTGCGTTTCTGGATCCGCGAAACGAATCTTCGCGCCCTTCTCGTCGAGCAGCTTCCCGGTATACGGCACATTCGCTTGCTTGAGCGCGCCTTCGACGCGTTCGAGCAAGGCCGCGTCGACCGTGGTCGTGCGCGTGGGCGAAATTTGAATCGCCGGATCTTCGCCGTACAGATTAGGCAACGAATACAACGCGCCCAAGGCGACGATGACCAAGATGAGGAGATATTTCCAGAGCGGATATTTATTCATTTAATTCTCAAACCGCTCGATGCCGGTCGACGTCCGACTCGAGCGGCGTTCGCGACAACTTAGGCGGATTTCAACGTTCCCTTGGGCAACACCGCCTGGATGGCGGGACGCTGTACTTTAATATTTACGCTGTCTCCGATTTCAAGCGTCACGTAGCTGTCGCTCAGGTCGGATACCCGTCCCAGCATACCGCCGGAGGTCACGACTTCATCGCCCTTGGCCAGGCCCGCCATCAGCGCTTTATGTTCTTTGGCGCGTTTTTGTTGCGGACGGATCAATAAGAAATAAAACGCGACGAACATCGCTCCCATGAACAACATCGTCGACAAACCACCGCCTTGCGGCGCGGCGCCCGCGGGCGCTTCGGCCCAAGCTTCAGAAATCAAGAAATTCATCGTTTTAATGTCCTAAAAGGTTTTACTCGAAAATTCGATGGCGGCGGTTTACTCCGATTCCACGGCCGGCCGAGGGCGCATACGATAAAACTTCTCGACGAATTCATCCAGCCTTTTTTCCGCGATGGCGCCACGTAATCCCCGCATCAGCGTCTGGTAATAGTGCGTATTGTGAATCGTGGCCAGCATGGAACCGAGAATTTCGTTCGACTGCTGCAGATGGCGGATATAGGCGCGGCTGTAGTGTTTGCAGGTGTAGCAATCGCATTCCGCGTCGATCGGCCCGGTGTCGGCGGTATACCGCGAATTTTTGATTTTCACCACGCCATCGTGCGTAAACAGATGACCGTTGCGCGCGTTGCGCGTGGGCATGACGCAATCGAACATATCCATACCGCGGCGCACAGCTTCCACCAAATCTTCCGGCGTGCCCACGCCCATCAAATAACGCGGCCGATCCGCTGGCATCTGCGGCGTTATGTGACCGACAACGCGGAACATGTCTTCCTTGCTTTCGCCGACCGACAAACCGCCGATGGCATAACCGTCGAAGCCGATTTGCTTCAACCCTGCCAACGAGATATCGCGCAGGTGTTCGTACATACCGCCTTGCACAATCCCGAACAACGCCGACGGATGCGCGCCATGTGCGTGCTTCGAACGCTCCGCCCACCGCAACGACAACTCCATCGACGCGCGCGCTTGTTCTTCGGTCGCCGGATGCGCCGTACACTCGTCGAAAATCATAATGATGTCGGCGCCCAACGCCTGTTGCACCGCCATCGATTCCTCCGGCCCCAGAAACACTTTGTTCCCGTCCACCGGCGACTGAAAATGCACGCCCTGCTCGGTTATCTTACGTAACTGACCGAGGCTCCATACTTGGAATCCACCCGAGTCGGTCAGAATCGGTCCCTGCCAATTCATAAATCCGTGCAACCCGCCGTGCGCGCGAATCACGTCGACACCAGGGCGCAACATCAAATGAAACGTATTGCCCAGAATAATTTGCGCACCGGCGTCTTTAACCCAATCGGTCGTCATCGCTTTGATGGTGGCGTAGGTGCCAACCGGCATAAACGCCGGCGTATCGACGATACCGCGCTCGAAAATCATCCGGCCGCGGCGCGCGGGGCCGTCGGTATTAATAAGTTCGAATTTCATGGGGAGCGAAGTATCGGAGGGAGTGGTTTTGTTCGCAAGTTTGGTTTGAGTGTGAAAATTACTCCCGAGATGGAGGATGCGGGTTGCGCAGTGTACCTTGATTGGGCTGGGCCGGAATTCCAGACGCCAATAGAGCTTGTGCGAGCAATCTACGTTTCGATGCTCGTTCTATCGCCCGAGCGACTACGTAATAAAGATGTCCACGAATCAACTCAATCTCATTAGCTATTTGACGCATTTCGGATGCTGTCTTTGTCACTCTAAATATGAATGACTTTCCTCTCTTTGGAAGACCGAATCCGGTTGCTGCAGTGTGTTTGTTAAAACCTTTCGCTGAGTCAATAAACCAAGTTGCGTGGACAATTGAATTACGAGCAGTGTGTAATTCATCTATTTTTTTGTATACAGTTTTAAGCTCTTTTTCTACTGCAGTAT
>JAHFQD010000431.1 GCA_023266455.1 Candidatus Muproteobacteria bacterium | reverse complement strand
GCCGTGGGGCATCGTGCGTACGGAAGTGCTGCGCATGGTGCACGTCGGGTTCATGCTGGTATTGGTGTTCTTGTTGTTTCCCGCCGCGAAACGTTTTCGCAACCGTCTCATGTGGTTCGACGTCGTTTTGCTGCTGCTCGGCGCGGCGACGATTATTTATCCGCTGTTGAACGTCGCCGATTTTCAGGATCGTTCGGCGGACCCGACGACGCTCGATCTCGTCTTTGGCGTATCGCTGATTGTGCTCGTGCTCGAATGCGCGCGCCGCACCACGGGATGGATCATGCCGGTGGTGGTGTTGTGCTTCGTCGCGTATGCCTATTTCGGCGGTCATCTTCCCGGCCAATGGCAACACCGCGGTTACGATACCGCTAGCATCGTCGGCATCATGTACATGACGCTCGAAGGCATTTTCGGTACTACCGTAGACGTATCCGCGACGCTGATTATTTTATTCACGCTCTACGGCGCGTTCTTGCAGCAGTCGGGTGCGGGGAAATTCTTCGTCGATTTTTCCTTCAGTGCTTTCGGCTCGAAACCCTCAAGCGTCGGGCGCACGGTGGTGTTGTCGTCGTTTCTGCTCGGCGGTCCTTCGGGTTCCGGTGTGGCGACGACGGTGACCATCGGCTCAGTCGCGTATCCCATGATGAAACGCGCCGGTTACGATCCGGCCGCGGCCGGCGGCTTGCTCGCGGCAGGCGGACTCGGCGCCATCATCTCGCCGCCGGTGTTGGGTGCGGCGGCGTTTTTGATCGCCGAATTTTTGAAGATCTCGTACATCGACGTGTTGTTGATGGCGACGATCCCGACCTGCTTGTATTACTTCTCGTTGTTCCTGATGGTCGAGCTGGACGCGCGTCGTTTCAATCTCGGTATTCACGATGGCGACGCGCCGGCGGGCGGTAGAGCGCAACAGCTGTGGCGGCTGACGTATCGTTACGGTTATCACTTCCTATCGCTGCTCTCGATCGTCATTTTTATGTTGCTTGGTTTCTCGCCCGGGTTGTCGGTGTTCTGGGCCGTCGTGGGAACGGCGGTGACGATCTTCTTCGGTCGTTCCATCGCGCAAGGACTCGAAGGCATTTGGTTGGCGCTGCGCGACGGTTCGCAGCAAATGCTCAACATCGCTGCCACCTGCGCCGCCGCGGGGCTGATCGTCGGCATCGTCGCCAAGACCGGGCTCGGGCAAAAGTTCGGCGGCATCATCATTGCCTATGCCGCCGGCAATTTATTTTTAACCGCGCTTTATACCGCTGTCATCGTTTGGGTCGTCGGGCTCGCGGTGCCGGTGACGGCGAGCTACATCATCTGCGCCACCATCACCGCGCCGGCGCTGATTACGCTGGGCGTGCCGGACTACGCGGCGCATATGTTCATCTTTTATTACGCGGTGCTGTCGGAAGTCTCGCCGCCGACGGCGCTGTCGCCGTTCGCCGCCGCGGCTATGACCGGCGCCGATCCCTATCTCACGACGTTGCAGTCTTGGAAATACACCATGCCGGCGTTCGTGGTGCCGTTCATGTTCGTGTTGGCGCCCGAGGGGGTGGGCCTGTTGCTGAAGACGCCGCCAGGCGGCGATTGGTGGCAGGTGGTGTGGATCAGCGTCACTGCCTGCACCGGCATCGCCGCGCTTGCCGCCGGCACCCAGGGCTGGTTGTGGCGCAAATGCCGCGTGGTCGAGCGCGTGCTATTGATCGTCGGCGGTTTGGCCTTGGTGTATCCGCATCCGGTGGCGGACATGGTTGGTTTCGGGTTAATCATCGCCGCCTTGGCGATCCATATTCTCGGCGCCCGGCAAAAGCCGCCAACCCCGACCGTTTGAGCGCGGCCCTCCGCCGCGCAAAGATTTCCGGTTGCGTTCGGCCGCGAGACCGATAAGAATTTCACATCCTCGTGGGGGTTTGCCATGAATCGGCAGCGCCAATGAAAATTACTAAAAAACTTACCTACCTATTTTCCATCGCTGTTCTCTTTTTTGTCTCGACCGCCTCCGCGGAATGGATCGACCGCGAAGAAGCGATCATGGGCACGTCGATACGCGTCGAACTGTGGCACGACGACCAAGCCGCTGGCGCCGCGGCGATCGAAGCGGTCATGGAAGAAATGCGCCGCATCGATCGCACCATGAGTCCGTTCAAACCGGAGTCAGAGTTGTCGCTTATTAATAGAGAAGCGGCGCAGAGGCCGGTGTCGATCAGCAAAGAGATGTTCAATCTCATCGCCCGTTCCATTGAGTTCTCGCGCATGAGTGAAGGCGCGTTCGACATCACGTTCTCCAGCGTTGGTTATATGTACGACTACCGCA
>JAHFQD010000090.1 GCA_023266455.1 Candidatus Muproteobacteria bacterium | reverse complement strand
ATTCGTCGTATTCGGGTTGTTCAGTTTCACCCACGCGATAGCTCAAACACTCAAAGTCGGATTGTCTGCTGAACCGACGGCGATGGATCCCCACTACCATAATTTCAATCCTAATAACCAGATTACCGGTCATATTTTCGAACCCTTAGTTTCTACCGCGCCTGATTTTACGTTCCGGCCGAGTTTGGCGGAATCCTGGCGTATGGTGAACGACACCACCTGGGAATTTAAACTTCGCAAGAACGTTAAATTCCACGACGGTTCTCCTTTCACTTCTAACGCGGTTGTTTTTTCTTACTGCCGCGTCTCGATGATCCCGAATAGCCCGTCTCCTCTGACGACCTATACGAAGGCGATCAAAGAAATCTCCACCCCCGACGCTAATACCGTCGTTATCAAGACCAAGAATCCGTACCCCTTGCTGCCGAATGATCTTTCGGTTATCGGCATCGTGTCGGACAGCTTGATCGGTGGCGAGAAAGTGACCTACGTCGAAAGCGGCTGCAAGATCACTGCGCAAGCGCCGTCTACGGCCGACTTCAATACCGGCAAAGCCGCTATTGGCACGGGCGCGTTTAAGTTCGCTGAATTCGTCAAAGGCGACCACATCCTGCTGAAGCGTAACGACGCGTATTGGGGCGACAAGCCGCAATGGGAAGGCGTTCGTTTCGTCTCCATCGCCAGCAACGGTCCGCGTGTAGCGGCGCTGTTGTCGGGTGACGTGGACTTCATCGAAAACCCGCCGATCAAGGATATGCTGCGGATTAAAGCCGATCCGTCTTTCCGCGTGGTATCCGATATTTCGACGCGCATGATCTACATCGCGTTGGATCAACGTACCGATGCGACGCCGCCGGATGTGAAAGGCACCAATGGCAAGAATCCTTTCCGTGACGAACGGGTTCGCAAAGCCTTGTCGATGGCGATCGATCGCGAAACGATCGCGTCGCGCGTCATGGACAACTTCTCGAAGCCGGCGGAACAGTTATTGGCGAAAAACTTCTTCGGTGCCGATCCGGCGCTGAAAGCGATCGCTTATAACCCCGACGCGGCGAAGAAGCTGCTTGCCGATGCCGGATATCCGAATGGCTTCGAAGTAACGCTGGCGACGCCGAATGACCGTTATGTTAACGACGCCGAAGTCGCGCAAGTTGTCGCGCAGATGTGGAGCAAGATCGGTATCAAGACCAACGTCAACGCGATGGCTGCGAGCGTGTTCTTCCCCAAACGCACGAAGAATGAATTCGGCGTGTGGTTGGCGGGATGGGCACCTCAATCTGGCGAAATGTCCTCTCCGTTGCGCGCCGTTGTTGCGACACCTAACAAGGACAAAGGCTGGGGTACTGCCAATCAAGCTGGTTATTCCGACGCGATGCTGGATTCGTTGATCGACCAAGCCTTAGCGACGGTTAACGAAACCAAGCGTAGAGACTTGCTCCGCAAAGCGAGCCAGCGCACGATGGAAAAGATGGGTGTGATTCCGATTCATTACGAAGTCTCGCCGTGGGCCATGAAGAAAGATCTGGACTACAAACCGCGAGCGGATCAGTTCACCTACGCTTTCGACATCATGCAGTCGAAGAAACAGTAAGGTTTAAGCAATAAGCGCTACCGAGGGATGACGTGTTGTCTACCGTTCCGATTAGTTCGAATAAGAACCATGTCATCCCTCGGGTTTTGCGTCTGGAGCTACCATCCCAGAACGCAATCCCGCTGTTGTTGGATTCGCCGCACAGTGGCACGTATTATCCCGAAGATTTCGGCTATTCCCTCGAATTAGCAAAACTTCAGCAAAACGAAGATAACCACGTTAACGAACTCTACGGGTTAGCTCCGCAATATGGCGCCGCATTGTTAGAGGCGCTCTTTTCCAGAAACTATATTGATCTTAATCGCGCTGCCGACGACGTTGATCCGGAAGTGGTCGATGCACCTTATCCGGGCGCTCGTCCGAGTCCCAATTCCAAACTGGGTCGTGGATTATTATGGCGATTGATGTCGAATGGCGACGCTGTCTATAATCGCCGCCTTTCGGTTGCTGAGGTTAAGGCGCGCATTGAATCGTATCATCGTCCTTATCATCAGTTATTGGCGCAGCAGTTGAGACGGTTGCATCGCGAATTTGGACAGGTGTGGCATATTAATTGTCACTCTATGTCGAGTGTCAGCGGAGCCCAGAGCCCAGATGGTAAAGTCGGCGTTGAACGCCCGGATTTCGTTTTGGGCGACCACTTCGGCACCAGTTGCGAACCAGCGATGACGCAGTTCGTACATGAGACGTTGGAGAAGATGGGGTATACCGTAGACGATAACGTTCCTTACAAAGGCGCTGAATTGACGTTGGCTTATTCCAAACCAGCACTTGGATTCCATAGTTTACAAATAGAAATCAATTCTAAGTTATATATGAATGAAGAAACCAGAGAAAAGAATGCAGGTTTCGATAAGCTGCGGGGAAATTTAACGTCACTTGTTACTCAGTTGTCGCGATTTGTAACTAGCCGCGTTGTAAAGGACGTCCACGCCGTATAGGGGTTATTTCTGAGATGATATTTTGGGGTTATTGCGTAAGCAATTCCCTAGGCGCATTCCTGAATGAATGCTTAGAACTTGAGATTATGTATCGAGCATAAAAGACGATTTTTTAACTTTACGGGTAAGTGCTGAGATAGAGAATTATGCAATTTCACTCTATTCATAGACTTGCTTACCTAATAACTAATAATGCTGTACTATAGCCGCACCTATAAGACTTACTTAGATAATGTTGTATTCCGCTCACATTAAATCTGAAGCCGATACCTGTCGGATCGCATTTGCAAGCGGTTTTCCGCATTGTGGTCGTAAACAATTTTTCTTTATGTAGAGCGTTCACACTTTATCTATGAACATATTCGCTTACATACTGCGTCGAATTTTCCCAAGCTTAGTAACCATAATATGCATGGTGGTAGTGGTATTTATAAGCATGTATGCGCTTGGAGATCCCACCGAAGTTCTGATTGCGCCCGATGCATCACAAGAAGTAAGGGATAAACTCAAGCAAGAGTTGTGTCTAGACCGACCGTTGCATGAGCAATTCTTTTACTGTTTCGTCGGCAATGTATTGCACGGCAATCTGGGTATTTCATTCGTTCACGACGTCTCAGCAACACAATTAATTTTCGATCGTCTTCCCGCCACGCTTGAGCTTGCCATCTGCGCTTTGTTGTTGGCGATTTTTATCGGCATTCCCCTTGGCATGCTCGCAGGTCTAAAGCCGCAATCGCCCATTGGTAAAGGAATCATGACAGGTTCCGTATTAGGCTTTTCGCTGCCGACTTTCTGGGTCGGATTAATGCTGATCCTGTTATTCGCCGTAACGTTGAAGTGGTTACCCGCTGGCGGACGCGGGGAAACTGTTCAAATACTCGGCATGCAATTTAGTTTCTTGACCCGTGATGGGTTGATACATTTATTACTTCCTGCGGTCAATTTAGCCTTGTTCAAGATTGCGCTCGTGATTCGTTTGTCGCGCGCCGGTACGATGGAAGTTGTGCACCAGGACTACATCAAATTCGCTCGCGCTAAAGGTTTGTCGACGCCGCGTATCGTGTTCCTGCATATGTTGAAGAACATCTTGATTCCGATTATTACTGTATTGGGAATCGAGTTCGGTTCGTTGATCGCATTTTCAGTCGTGACCGAAACGGTATTCCGTTGGCCCGGGATCGGAAGCTTGTTGATTCAAAGTATCGCCAAACTTGATCGACCCGTGGTCGTCGCTTATCTGCTACTCGTAGTGTTCATGTTCATCTTGATCAATCTAGTGGTTGATGTTGTTTACTCGATACTTGATCCACGCGTTCGACTTGGCGGCAGGAGCTAAGATGGAAGGTTCTATCCCTATGCGTACCGCTCCGACGAAAGTGGTTGCCAGCGAATCGCCGTGGAGGCGGGCGTTATCCGATTTCACTTCTAGCCGCATCGCCGTAGCGGGTTTTATCATTCTGTCGATTTTAATTATGTCGGCGTTGTTAGCACCTTATATCACTCCGCAAAATCCTTACGATCTCCAACAACTTAATGTGTTGGACAAGGACATGCATCCCTTCGCGCATGGTGTCGATGGTCGTACCTATTTACTTGGCACGGACGATCAAGGTCGCGATATTTACAGCGGTATCGTGTTTGGATTACGCACGAGTTTAATCGTCGGCTTCGGCAGCACCAGCGTCGCGTTGGTTATCGGTGTCTTCTTCGGTTTGATAGCGGCTTATTTCGGTGGATGGTTAGAGACCATCATCATGCGTGTCGTCGATTTGCAGTTGTCATTCCCGTCGATGTTGATTGCGCTGATTTTGTTGGCGTTAATCGGCCCTGGACTAGACAAAGTCATGATCGCGATCGTGGCGGTGCAGTGGGCCTACTATGCGCGCACGGTGCGCAGCGCCGCTATCGTCGAACGTCAAAAAGAATATATCGAAGCGGCTAAGTGCCTCGGGCTATCCAATGCCCGTGTTCTGTTCAGTCATTTGCTGCCTAATAGCCTTCCTCCGATCATCGTCGTCGCGACCATCACGTTGGCACAGGCTATCTTGCTCGAGGCGACACTGTCGTTCTTAGGTGTCGGCGTTCCGGTGACACAACCGTCGCTCGGTGGCTTAATTAAGAAGGGTTCCGACGTTATGTTGTCCGGTGAATATTGGGTCAGCTTTTTCCCCGGCATGGTTTTATTGGTAACGATGGTCTCGCTTAATTTGGTCGGTGATCAATTGCGCGACGCTTTGAATCC
Organism: Candidatus Muproteobacteria bacterium; assembly: GCA_023266455.1. Lineage (GTDB taxonomy): Bacteria > Pseudomonadota > Gammaproteobacteria > Acidiferrobacterales > Sulfurifustaceae > JAHFQD01. The sequence continues at coordinate 2,429 of JAHFQD010000090.1, read as the reverse complement.
GAGAATCAAGAAATGAACACCTCCACGCGATCGCTCCTGCTGGAGATTAATTCCTTACAAACGTGGTTTGATACGCGCGCCGGGACTGTTAAAGCGGTCGACGGCGTCGATCTCACGTTGGCGCGCGGCGAGATTCTCGGTTTAGTAGGCGAATCGGGATCCGGTAAGAGCGTGATGGGATATTCCATCATGCGCTTGATCGATCTCCCTGGCCGCATCGTTGGCGGCTCGATCAAGTTCTACGGTGAAGGCACGCAAAACGAAGATTTAGTAAACGCTACGTCTGATCGTATGCGTAGGTTGCGCGGATCGCACATCGCTATGATCTTTCAAGATCCAATGATGAGTCTCAACCCCGTATTGCGTATCGATACGCAAATGATCGAAGCGATCCAGGCGCATGCGAAGGTCAGTAATAAAGTCGCACGCGACCGCGCGCGCGATATGTTGGGCAAAGTCGGTATTCCTTCTCCGGAAGAACGGTTGCAGGCTTATCCGCATCAGTTCTCCGGCGGTATGCGTCAACGTGTGGCGATCGCCACGGCAATGTTGAATAAACCGGAGCTCATCATCGCCGATGAGCCGACGACGGCGCTCGATGTGACGGTGCAAGCCCAGATTCTTTATGAAGTGCGCAAACTTTGTCGCGAATCTGGTACCGCGTTGATTTGGATCACACACGACATCGCTCTTATTTCTGGACTCGCCGATCGTATCGCCGTTATGTACGCTGGCCGTGTTGTTGAAACCGGCTTGGTACGCGATGTGATCGCCGCGCCGCGCCATCCTTACACCGCGGGATTGATGGGTTCTGTTCCTAGCAATAACCCGCGCGGCAAACCATTGCGACAAATTCCCGGCATGACGCCGTCATTATCCAATTTGCCAAAAGGTTGTGCTTTTGCACCGCGCTGTGAGCGCGCAACCGTTACTTGTCAGCAAGTGCCGCAGGAGTCTCCTGTCGGCGCTGAGCATAAGGTTCGTTGTTTCCACCCGATCGAAAGTATTCCGGCCCAATCCCGCCATGACCGCATCAAAGTCTGAAGCATTGCTTGAATTACAAGGTATCTCGAAGCGCTTCGTACAGCGCGCGGACGTCGCTGAAAAACTGACGGCGAAACTGACCGGCAATGGGAAGGGCGCCGATCGAGTAGTCCACGCTGTCGATCATGTCGATCTCGCGATCCGCCGAGGCGAAGTCGTCGGACTCGTCGGAGAATCCGGCTGTGGCAAATCGACGCTGGGCCGTGTCATCACCGGAATTCATCCTTCGACTGAAGGGGTGATGCGCTGGAAGGGGAAAACCGAAAGCGAGATGACCGGCGAAGAACGCCATGCGATGCGCCTGGCGGTTCAGATGATATTCCAAGATCCGATGTCGTCGCTTAATCCGCGCAAGCAAGTGCGTGACATTATCGGCGAGGCGCCACTCGCGCACGGGTTGATTAAAAAAGACGATATCGATTCGTACGTCGAACAGGTGATGCAGCGCGTCGGTTTGGATCCGACTTATAAAATGCGCTATCCGCATCAATTCTCCGGTGGTCAGCGTGCTCGTATCGGTATCGCACGCGCCCTGGCGGTCCAGCCGGAATTTTTAGTATGCGACGAATCGGTTGCTGCCTTGGACGTGTCGATCCAAGCGCAAGTCATCAACCTTTTCATGAAACTATGTCATGAACTCAATCTGACATTCTTGTTTATCAGCCACGATCTGGGCGTCGTCCAGCATATTTCTGATCGAGTTGTGATTATGTATCTCGGCCGTGTAGTGGAAGTCGCGCCGACCGAAGAACTGTTTAAAGCGCCGAACCACCCTTATACCAAAGGGTTACTCTCCGAAATTCCGCGTATTGCTACTCAGCCTCGAGAATTCGTGCCTATTAAGGGCGAGATTCCATCGCCGCTTCATCCACCGAGCGGTTGCCATTTTCATCCTCGGTGTCCGTACGCCATGGATCGATGCAAAACCGAGCGGCCAGTACTTAAGCAAATCGGAACGAATAGATGGTCTGCGTGCCATCTAAACGATGCCGACAATAAGCCTGCTGGAAATGCCTAGCGTTTTTTAGAGATTTATCTCGGTGGGCTTTTTTTGATTTGCTGAGGGAGAAAATAGCCAAGTTACCACTTGTTGGTAAAATCGTTCTCTCTAATATTCTACAGCTCTAAACCTTTGTCTAATTTTTTGGCTTAGTATTTTGTTTCTTGCGAGTCATCTTGTTCCGGTTCCATCATATCTTGCAATATAAGCTGCTCGGCCCGACTTAATTGTTCGTCGGTAGGCGGTTTTACACCATCCCATCCTGCGTCGCGTAACGCTTGATCCATTTCTTTCTTCAGTTCGTCGACAACATTGAAATCGAAGCCCGCCTGGACCATTTGCAATGCCATCATAAAACTCATCGGATCGGTTTTCGCGACAGCCT
>JAHFQD010000430.1 GCA_023266455.1 Candidatus Muproteobacteria bacterium | reverse complement strand
AAGGTGAGGAGTTCGACGCCCACGAAGTCCGCGTTTGTATTCAGGACGGGCGCACGGTCACCGACAGCCGCCGTCCGCGGCGTTACACGCGACAACAATATCTGCGTTCGCAGAGCGAGATGGCGGAGCTTTTTAAAGATATTCCCGAGGCGCTGGCTAACAGCGTTGCCATCGCACAGCGCTGTAATTTCAAACTCGAACTAGGCCGTTACTTCCTGCCGGCGTTCCCGGTGCCGGAAGGCATGACGATCGACGAACTCATGCGTCAGTGCGCCAAGGAAGGGCTCGACATGCGCATGCGCGAGAACCCGTCGATCGAGTCCCAGCGCGCGCAATACGAAGCCCGTCTGGAATTGGAAGAGGGCGTCATCGTCAAAATGGGATTTTCGGGTTACTTCCTGATCGTCTCGGATTTTATCGATTGGGCACGCAAAAACGGCGTGCCCGTGGGGCCGGGGCGCGGCAGCGGCGCCGGTTCGCTGGTGGCCTGGTGTCTCGGCATTACCGCGCTGGATCCGATTCTTTACGATCTGTTGTTCGAGCGCTTTCTGAATCCCGAGCGCGTATCGTTGCCCGATTTCGACGTGGACTTTTGCATCGAAGGCCGCGACCGCGTAATCGAATACGTTACCGCCAAGTACGGTCAGGAAAAAGTCGCGCAGATCATCACCCACGGCACCATGGCGGCCAAGGCCGTGGTGCGCGACGTCGGACGCGTGATGGACCATCCGTACGGTTACGTCGACAAAATCGCCAAACTGATTCCGCTTGAACTCGACATGACGCTCGACAGGGCGCTTGAGAGCGAGCCGCTGTTGAAGGAGCGCTACGACAAAGAAGAAGACGTGCAGTCGTTGATCGACACCGCGCTCAAACTCGAAGGCCTGGCGCGCAGCGCCGGCAAGCACGCCGCGGGCGTCGTGATCGCGCCGACGCCGCTGACGGATTTCACGCCGCTGTATTGCGAACAAGGATCGCACCACCAAGTCACGCAGTTCGACATGCTCGACGTCGAAACCGTCGGCCTGGTGAAATTCGATTTTCTCGGGCTGCGTAACCTGACGATCATCGATCGCGCGCTCCACATCATCAACGCCGCGCGCGCGCAGAAAGGCGAAGCGCCGGTAGTGATCGAACAAATTCCGCTCGACGATCCCGCGACCTATTCCTTGATTCAAGCCGCGCGTACCACGGCGCTGTTCCAGCTCGAATCGCGCGGCATGAAAGATTTGGTCAGCAAACTTAAACCGGACACGTTCGAAGACATCGTCGCTTTGGTGGCGTTGTTCCGTCCGGGCCCGTTGCAGTCGGGCATGGTGGACGACTTCATTAATCGCAAACACAAACGCGTCGCCAACAAGTATCCGCATGCGAGTTTGGAGCCGATCCTCAAGCCGACGTATGGCGTGATCTTGTATCAAGAACAGGCGATGCAGATCGCGCAGGTGCTGTCCGGTTACTCGCTCGGCAAAGCCGATTTGCTGCGCCGTGCCATGGGCAAGAAGAAACCGGAAGAGATGGCGGCGCAACGCGAAGGGTTCGTCGGCGGCGCCGTCGAGCGCGGCGTGAATGCGAAACTCGCCGAAGAAATTTTCGAATTGATCGAGAAGTTCGCCGGTTACGGCTTCAACCGTTCGCATTCGGTCGCGTACGCGTTGATCGCGTATCAAACCGCGTGGCTCAAAGCCAACTATCCCGCGGCGTTCATGGCAGCGGTATTGTCGTCGGATATGGACAAGACCGACAAGGTCGTAACCATGATCGCCGAATGCCGCGACATGAAGCTCGCGATTCTGCCGCCCGACATTAATCGTTGCCAGTACCACTTCACGCCGATCGAAGACAATACGATTCTTTACGGACTGGGCGCCATCAAAGGGCTCGGCCAATCGGCGATCGAAATTGTTTTGAGCGCGCGCGCCAACGATGGACCGTTTTCCGATTTGTTCGATCTTTGTCGTCGCGTCGATGGTCGCAAGTTAAACAAGCGCGCCTTCGAAGCGCTGATCAAGGCGGGCGCGTTGGATAATCTCGGCGCGCATCGCGCCACGCTCATGGCGTCGTTACCGTCGGCGATGTCGGCGGCCGATCAACATGCACGCGACGCCGCGGCGGGGCAGGTGGATTTGTTCGGCAACGCCGTCGCGTCTGCGACCGCACCGGCTTATGTCGAGGTGCCGGAGTGGAGCGAAGAACAGCGATTGGAAGGCGAAAAGGAAACACTCGGGCTTTATCTTACCGGTCATCCGATCGCGCGTTATGCCGAAGAACTGAAGCGTCTCACGCAGAATACGATTTCCGATCTGCGACCGAC
>JAHFQD010000429.1 GCA_023266455.1 Candidatus Muproteobacteria bacterium | reverse complement strand
AAACCGGTAACGAGATTCAAAGAATTGATCGTGCGTGCGAGCGCATAACCGCCGCCGACACCGAACAAGGCACCGATCGTCATTTCCTTGGCGAGTTCGCCGAGGATCATCAAGTTAATATCGGTTTTGCCGCCGACCAGCAATTCAACCAGCGCAACTGTGAGGAATACCGCCATCGGATCGTTGACGCCGGATTCGATTTCGAGCGTCGCCGCGACGCGTTCCTTTAACGACATGTTGTGTACGTGCAATAGAGAGAACACTGCCGCGGCGTCGGTGGAGCCGACGATGGCGCCGATCAACAAACCTTGCAGCCAGTTCAGATCGAGCGCCCAAGTCGCGAACAAGCCGGTGATAGCGGCGGTTACCACCACGCCCACCGTCGCGAGCGACATCGCCGGCCATAAGCCGACGCGGAACGTCGATGACCGCGTGCGCATACCGCCGTCGAACAGGATGATCGCGAGCGCTAAGGTACCGACCAAGTGAGCGATTTGAATGTCGTGGAATTGGATTTTTCCTGGCCCTTCCACTCCGGCCAGCATGCCCAAGACCAAGAAGATCAACAACAACGGCGCGCCGACGCGCGATACCGCCGCGCTCGTGACGATACTCACAAGCAGGAACACGGCGCCGAAGAGGATGAATTGAGTAGTGAGTTCCATGTTTCTTATCAGGCTTGGAACATCACGTTACCAGTTTGACCACGACCTGTCTTGGACGTGGCGATGTCAAACGCGTTGCAAAATCATTAAAGCTGGATGATGTCCGAGTCGCTGCCGAGAGATTCCGCGACGATGACTTGATTGCGTCCGACCATCTTCGCGCGGTGCAGCGCTTTGTCCGCCGCCGCGATCAACATGGGCAACGACGAGTCGCCTTCCGGCGTAGCAGCAGCGACACCGAGACTGACGGTGATGTCGTTGCCAGTAGCGTTTTTAACATGCTGCAGTTTCAGCGATTGCACCGCCAGCCGCATGCGTTCTGCCACGACCGCGGCGCCGGAAGCATTGGCGCCGAGCAATACCACCGCGAATTCTTCGCCGCCATAGCGCGCTACCAAATCTTGCGGGCGGCGCACGCAGCGCTTCAACGTAATCGCGACTTGCTTTAAGCATTCGTCGCCGGCTTGGTGGCCGTACGCTTCGTTGTGGTTTTTAAAATGATCGAGGTCGATCATGATAATTGCCAGCGGTTGCTGAATATGTGATGCGCGGGCCCATTCGCGTTTCACGGCGTCATCGAACGAACGTCGATTGGCCATGCCTGTCAGTCCATCAACCGCCGTCAATCGACGCGACTCGTCTTCTTTGGCGTCGAGTTGCGTCGTCAATGTGCCCATGCGGCGGTCGAAATCGAGAAGACGCTGGCGCAAATAAGCGGCATAAACCGCCAGTACCGTAGTGGAAAGAAGGGCTACGCCCGCTACTAACCATGCTGCTTCGGTCATGCTTATCACGCGATCGCTTCCTTTATTAATGAAGTTCTGTAGTTCTTTTGAAGTATATGCCACGGCGATAACACGCAACTTAAAAATAAACGTTCCAAAACAGCGCGCTAAATGGGTACCCGCGACCGAATTCTCGGCGGCGCCCGAGCTCCCACTGAAGCGCGTTTTGACGGCTTAACGCCCAACGCTGCGCCAGTAAGAGCTCTCCATTTTCGTGCTCGTGACCAAGGGAGAACCGTAGCGTGCGAGCGTCGAACTGCACTTTCCACGATTCCATGGGAAGGAAAATTAACCCGAGATGTGGGCCGACGCCGATCGCATAACTATCTTGAAGTTCATGACTGACATCCACCGCCGTGTCGACGAGCCCATACAGTAAGACGGCCGATATCGGCGTAAACGATCCCCCTACGCCGCCGCCAATGTCGAAGATCAGCGGTCGGTTATTCGGCGTAATCGCTTGGCGCGATTCACCGACGTTCACATGCCATGAAAACGGTTGCAGCAACGCATCGCGCGGCGGTAACGAAACGATATCGACGATCGTAAAACGTTCGAGACGCAGGCCGTCGTTTGCGCTATGTCGCGCGTGCACGTCGAATAAAGTGATTTTCCTACCCATATCGTCGTCGACGTCGGGATCGAGCACATCGTGATACCCCGGTCGAAGACGGATCTCTTCTATCACTTGGCTGTCGCTACGCCCCATGCCGAATGCGATTCGTGCCGGACGATGAGAGTTTTCCGGTGCGGAGTTTGGCGCGAACGACAGTGCCGGAGTGCTGACGTCGAGGTGGCTACGCGTGGCGAGTAAGTCATCAAGATGAGTATCGAGCGCATACGGCGCTTCTGAACGCCGACGTTTTC
>JAHFQD010000428.1 GCA_023266455.1 Candidatus Muproteobacteria bacterium | reverse complement strand
TGCAAAATTCTTCACCACCGTAGCGACACACCAGACCGCTGTTGTCTACGTGCGCTTGAATCGTGTCCGCGACCCATTTGATGACTTTGTCGCCGACGTCGTGACCGAAACGATCGTTGATTGATTTAAAGAAATCGATGTCCATCATCAAGCACGACAGCACCATGCCTTCGGTGCCAACGCGCTTGAACAACGGTTCGAACGTGGAGAAAAAGGCGCGGCGATTGAGGCAGCCCGTCAATGGGTCGCGTGTCGCTAAGCGATAGAGTTCTTCATTCTTGCTGGTGATTTCGCGTTCTGTTTCTTTCAACAAGTCGATAGTGTTTTTCAGTTCCAGATTTTTCTTCTCGAGCGCAGTGATATCGTCGAACGTTACGATTGCGCCGCGCGGTTTTTGATTGTCGTCGAGAATAGGCGCGCTGTTAGCGACGAAGACTTGTGTCTCGCGGCCGTCCTTACCCTCGAGTCGCATCAACACGCGCGTTTGCGTGCTGCCATCAGTCAGCGTTTGTTTCCACGGCAACGTCTGTGGTTTTTTATCTTCGTTGGCGTCGAGCCATTCGAGTTGTACCGCGTTCATGCCGATCAAGGTGTCGACCGAGCGACCGGACTTGGTCGCGAACGCCGAGTTGGCGAGCGCGATCGAGCCGCGCTGGTCGAGGATCAGCACGCCTTCCCCCAAGGCATCGAAGGCGGAGCGGATGCGTTGCGGAATGGTCCCGCGTGGATCGAGTTCGCGCAGCGCGCGACGCAGCATTAAATAATATGCGCCGATGCCGACGACGGAAACGAAAATGGTTAGGCCCCAGGCCGACTGTCGAAATTCGTCGAACCAATTTTGGCGCAACGGCTTGAAGCTGACTTCGATCGCACCCCAACGTTGGTCGCCGGAGAAGATCGGCACCAACACGTGCGTCGCGGTGGAATGATCCTCCGCTGGCGGCACCCAGTACTTCGCATGGTCGGGCGTTTGATTGATGATCTCGCCGGTGGCGCGGCGGATGGCGGCGGAGCGTATCTCGGGATTACGGGTGACGAAAATTTCTAACGTTTGCCGCACCATGTCGGTGTCCGAGCGACCCGCGGCGATCGACAACTGCACCGCGAGCGATTCGCAGATGCGCTTGCGTGCTTCGAGCATAGACTGACGGACGTCGGGAACGAGACCGATCAATTCTGCGATCAGAATTAAACTCGCGGTCATGAGCGCTGCGCTCAGACTCAGTCGTAAAGTCGGTGATACGCGCATTAGGCTGTTTTCTTGGTCTCAACCGTTTTTCCAGAGTGCGTATCAAATAGTTTACGCAATGCGCGCTCGCGGCGGTCGCGGGCGACCGATATACGGTCTTTTCGCTCTTCCTCTGCATCATTTTCGCGCCTTCGGCCGGCCAAAACCGGTACCGGATCGAAGCGATTCCACAGGGGAGCGGTGGCCATCAGGCTCGAAGCCAGGGCGCCAGTGCGCAGCAGCCAGGAGACGAAACCGACGGTGAGGAAGGCGCGGCTGATGGTGGTCGAGCTCGCCACCAGCGTACTTGTTTCGGGATTTTTCTCCATGTCGCGGCGCAGCGAATCGAGCGCGCGACCCAGGGCCGTAAGCGAATGCGTTTGTGCGCGTTGCTCCGAGTGCAACGCAGAGACGTCGAGCGCCTGCGGCAACGGCGGCGTGGATTCGAAGTCGACGGGGTTCGACGTTTGCGTCGGCGCCAGAATCGACGGCGGCGCGATCGACACCAGCGTTATAGGTCGCGGTGGCGCGGCGCCGTGGTTGCTACTGACATACGGTTCGAGCGGTGCGGGCGTGCTCGGTGGCGTTACCGTTATCGGCGGTGTTGTGGGCGTTGTTGTTGTCGGCGGCGGTGTCGGCGGTGGTGTGGTCGGCGGCGGCGTTACCGGCGGACTCGGCGGTGGGATCACGATGGTCGTGGTGATGGCGAATGTCGTTGTGCCAATCGAACCACCCGCGCCATCGGCGACGGTGAAATTGAAACTGTCGGATGCCACGGTCGTATTGGTTTGTCGGTACGTCACGCGATTAGCGTTGACGTCGGCCTGCGTGAACGTGTCGCTGGCGTTGAGGATCACGCCGTTGAGAAGCAGATCGCCCGCGCTCGGTTTCGCGGTGAGGGTATACATCAATTGCGCCGCGGTGTTGTCTTCGTCGGTAACGGCGAGTTCCGCGGAGCTGATGGTCGCGTTTGCGCTTGGTGTTGCGGTCACGCCGCTGTTCGCCGATACCACCGGCGCGTCGTTGACGTTGGTCACGGTGACGCTGAGTGCTTGAGTGTCGAGTCCGCCGTTGCTGTCGGAGACTTGCAC
>JAHFQD010000427.1 GCA_023266455.1 Candidatus Muproteobacteria bacterium | reverse complement strand
AGATCGAGCCAAGGCGAGTCGCAGTACGGCGAAGGTTCGCTGGAAGAACTCCCAAGCGTCGGCTCCACGCCCGTGCGCATTTGGACACCCGCGACCGAAACGCTACTGACGCACGTCACGTTGCCGACGCGCTCGCGCTCGAAACTCGAACAAGCGTTGCCCTATGCGCTCGAAGAGCAATTGCTGGACGATCCGGCGCAGTTGCACTTCGCCTGGCGCCGCGAAGAAAACGACTCGTTATCAGTAGCGGTAACGTCGAAAGAGCGTCTGCGTACTTGGCAAACCACGTTCGAACGCGCCGGTATCAAACCAGCGACGTTGTCGCCCGCCACGCTGGCGGTGCCATGGTCGCCGGACTGCTGGTCGGCGGCGTTCGTACGCGACGAACTTTTAGTACGCACTGGACCGGCAAGCGGTTTCTCTTGCATCGCTTCCGTCGACCAGCCGCCAGCGTTATTGATCGCGAGCCTTAAAGAAAGACACTCGAGTGCGCGTGCGCCAGAATATTTTATCGTGTTCTCGCCGCCGTCCGAATTGCGCGCAGACATGTGGAGCGAAGCGCTCGGTATACCGGTACGCGTCGAACCGCAACCGTTCTGGAATGCGCCCGGCGACAGCGAACCTGCATTAAATCTTCTTCAAGGAGAGTTCGCCGCGACCGGCGAGCTGCGTGAGCAGCTGCGCCCCTGGATACCGGCGGCGATCATGCTGACGCTGTGGCTCGTCGGCACGGTTATTTTCGACGGTGTCGAATGGTGGCAACTGCATTCGCGCCACAGCGACAACGCGCAAGAAATGACCGCGTTGCTGATATCGGCTTTTCCCGAAACGAAAACTGTCATCGATCCGGCGCAACAACTGCAGCGCAGCATCGAAGCGCTGCAAGCGCGCAGTGGCTTACGCGCCCAAGACATGATGCCGCTGCTGACGCGCGCCGCGCGCACTTGGCAAAACGATCCGCGCGTACGGCTACGTTCACTGCGTTACTCCGAGCGCAGTCTGACGCTGGAAATCACCGCGCCCGACAATCAAACGATCGAAAATCTACGACACGGATTCCAAACTAACGGATTACAAAGCGATCTCTTATCGACGTCGCCGCGCGGCAGTGAAATCGACGGACGTCTGCGAATTCAAGCGCCGCAAGGAACCAAATCATGATTGCCGACCTCGACCAGCATTGGAACGCGCTTGATCCCCGCACCCGGCAAATCGTCATCGTCGGCGGCGCTATCATCACGGTACTGATGCTGTACATGATGGCATGGCGACCGTTAGAGAAAGATCTAGACCGACTGCGCGTCGACGTTCCGCGGGAAACCGAGCAACTCGATTGGATGCGCGCGCAATTACCCTCGATAAAGACGATGCGCGCCAAAGCGGTCTCTACCGGCGGCGCTGTTGTGTCGGGCATTGAGCAATCAGCGGTGACGCACGGCACACGCGCTTTCGTTTCTAAGATCGACGGCGAAGGCAATAGCGGCGCGCGTCTGACTATCGACGCGATCCCGTTCAACAAATTAGTCGCCTGGATCGCGGACCTGCAAGCCACGCAAGGATTAATCATCGAAGAAGCGACGATCGACGCCCACGCGACACCCGGTGTCGTCAACGCGCGTTTACGACTGCGCACCGGCGGCGCATGAAACGTTCCGCTTGGATTGGTCTGATCGTCCTGGCACTGCTTTTGTACGGCGCGTTTTTAATCGTGTTCGCACCCGCCACATATTTCGTCAAAACGGTGAACTCTCTCGGCGCGGGCACCCTCGCGTTGCAACAACCAACAGGTACGTTTTGGAACGGCGGTGCAGACGCGACGATTTCGCGCGGCACAGCCGCACCGATCGTCGGTCAACTACATTGGACGATCCACCCATCGCGTCTATTCGTGGGTGTGGTCGGCGTCGACTTGCGGTTCGACGGCGCCGAGGTACAAATGCAAACGGCGCTGGATTTTGGATTGCGCCACCATACACTGAAAAATACCACCGTCGTCGCACCGACGAGCATCGCAGGATTGTTTTATCCCCCGGCAGATTTTATGGAACTCAGCGGTCAATTCCGGCTCGCGATCCCGGCGGTGGAAATCAGTAAAACCGGTGTGAGTGGATCCGCGGAACTCTTGTGGAACAACGCCGCGAGTCGACTGCTTCCGCTCCAACCCGCTGGCGATTACAAATTACAAATCAATGCGCAAGAAACGCGCGCCGATCTACGTCTGAGTACGCTGCAAGGGATGCTGCAGGTGAACGGCCAAGGCGAATGGCGATTTATCGGCGACGGCGCGTTGCGCGTGCAAGGCAACATCGCCACGACCTCGC
>JAHFQD010000426.1 GCA_023266455.1 Candidatus Muproteobacteria bacterium | reverse complement strand
GCCAAACCAAAGTGTTGTCGATAGCGATCTACGAACACGTCGAAGCGCTGCAATACACCGATGCGCATGTCCTCGCCGTCGCCATGGTGGCGTTCGCATTCGTAGTCCTGCTCGCGCTGTATCTGCTGAACGGACGGCGCGCATGGCGCTAACGCTCAGCATCGACGCGCGCTTTCGTCTCCAGTTCGACACCTTCGTGCTCGACTGCGCGTTCAACGCCCCCGCACGCGGCATCACGGCGCTGTTCGGTGCTTCAGGCTCGGGGAAAACGACACTGCTACGCTGTATCGCCGGACTGATCCGCGCGGAACAAGGCGAGTTATATATCGGCGGCGTTTGCTGGCAAAACGCACAGGGTGAATTCGTACCGACGCATCGACGTTCGATCGGATACGTTTTTCAAGAAGCTAATCTGTTTCCGCATTTGTCGGTACGCGGCAATCTCGAATTCGGCCTGCGACGCACGCCGACGACGCAACGGCGCATTGATTTCGAGCAAGCCGTGGTGTTATTGGAATTAGAACCCTTGCTTTCACGACGTCCGGAAACGTTATCCGGCGGTGAACGTCAGCGCGTCGCTATCGCGCGCGCCCTGCTGACAAGTCCGAGCTTGTTGCTCTTAGACGAACCGTTATCCGCACTGGACGACGCCAGCAAGGCCGACATCCTGCCCTACTTCGAACGGCTGCATCACGAGCTATCGATACCGGCGATTTACGTCAGCCATGCGGTAGAAGAAGTCGCGCGTCTCGCCGACTACATGGTGTTAATCGAGGAAGGAACAATCCGCGCCCACGGGCCGCTAGCGACACTGCTGACGCGCGCCGATCTGCCGTTAGCGCGCGCCGACAATGCCAGCAGCATTGTCGATGCGACGGTGGCCAGTCACGACGATGCGTTTCATCTGAGTCGTCTCGAGTTTGACGGCGGGCAATTATTAGTCTCGAAGACAAACGCACCGCGCGCGGCGCTGGTACGCGTGCGTATTCAAGCACGCGACGTCAGCATCGCGCTGACGCCTCCTCAGAAAACCAGCATGCTTAATATCCTTCCCGCGCGCGTGCTCGATCTCACCGACGACGCACGCGGGAAAACCTTGGTACGGCTCGGTATGGGAAATACGGTGTTGCTGGCGCACATCACACGCAAATCGGCGACGCTACTCGGACTTGCGCCCGGCGTCTCGGTTCACGCACAGATTAAGAGTGTGGCGTTGCCAAGTTGACGAAGGATTAGTAGCGCTGAATCAATTCCATTTTCTCGCCGTCGCGCTTCATATCCAGACGACCGAGAAACGACATGCCGAGCAGTACGTCCGTGGGATGCGCACCTTCGATAACGCCGGCGTCGACGTTGTAAATTTTGATGTCGCCGACTTGGACGTAGTCGAGTTTGATGTAGTAAGTCTGCACCACACCGCCCGCGGTGCCAGCGTAACCGGCTTTGCCATTTTTGCGATAGTCGATACCGATACGATTCGCGGTGACGCTGCTCAGCGCGATCATGGTCGCGCCAGTGTCGACAAGAAATCGCACCGGCGAACCGTTGATAACGCCGTCGGCAAAGAAATGGCCGCCGTTTTCCGGATATAACACGATACTGTTCGGCTTACCGGTGGAGACGTAACTCGAGATGATCGTCCCGAGTTTCAATTCTTGGCGCTTGCCGCCGATTTCAATTTCCGCTTTCTCGTCGCGCGTGTCGGTCGCCACCAACTTCACGCCTTCGGGACTGGTATCGCCGGTCGCGAGTACGCGACGCGTGCCGTCCACCAGCATGATGGCTTTATCTTTGAAGAGCGCTTGAAGCGAAATTTTTTCGACCGCCGCCGCCGGAAACATCACTATCGACAGCGCGAGTCCTAGCCCCACCACGTTATGAATTTTCATAGCTGTAGATACAATCGCGAAATGAAACCGCTTTTAATTTTCCGCCACGCCACGCACGAAGGACCCGGCTATTTTACCGACTTCCTTGTCCGCCGCGGGTTTCCGTATGCTTTGATTCGCGTCGATCAGCATGACCCCGTACCCACAAGCATAGACGGGGTTTCCGGAATTGCTTTCATGGGCGGACCCATGAGCGTGAACGACCGTTTACCGTGGATACCTAAAGTGATTTCTCTTATCCAACAAGCGGTAACGGCGGATATCCCGGTGCTGGGACACTGCCTTGGCGGACAACTCATGTCGAAAGCCCTCGGTGGCACGATCACTCCTAACCGCAGCAAGGAAATCGGCTGGTTACCGGTAGAAACCGTTGAATCCCCCCTAGCGCGTGAATGGCTTGGCGAACTACCGCCGCGTTTTGAGGTTTTCCACTGGCA
>JAHFQD010000425.1 GCA_023266455.1 Candidatus Muproteobacteria bacterium | reverse complement strand
CGTCGGAATGGAATCTGTCGCAGTTGCACAAACGCGTAGTGGATAGCATAAAGCGATCGGGCGGGGTCGATAACCAGCGCGCGCTGCGCCAACTTCTCTCTTTGCTCCAGTATGTGCACGGCGACTATCAAGATCAGCATACCTTCGCGGCAATAAAAAAAGCGTTGGGTCGCGCACGCCGTCCGGCGCACTACCTCGCTATTCCTCCTTCACTGTTCGCGACGGTTATCCAAGGACTCGGCACCGCGGGGTTGGCCGACAATGCGCGCGTCATCGTTGAAAAACCATTCGGGCGCGATCTCGATTCTGCGCGCGAGCTGAATCGCATCGCGCAGTCGGTGTTCCCGGAAGATTCGATCTTCCGCATTGATCACTTCCTCGGAAAGGAAGCGATTATGAATATTCTTTATTTTCGTTTCGCGAATTCGTTCCTGGAGCCGATCTGGAATCGCAACAGCGTGGCCAATGTTCAGATCACGTTGGCCGAGAATTTCGGCGTGTCCGGTCGCGGTGCGTTTTACGAAAGCGCCGGCTGTTTACGCGATGTTATTCAAAATCATCTTTTTCAGGTCGTCGCGCTGCTGGCGATGGAGCCGCCGACCTTTCAAGGCTATAGCGCCGTACAAAGCGAGAAGTGCAAAATCTTCCAAGCTATGCGTCCGTTGAAGCCGGACGACGTGGTGCGCGGCCAATATGTCGGTTACCGAAGCGAGCCGGGCGTAGCGAAGCGCTCCGACGTCGAGACTTTCTGCGCGCTGAAACTTTTTATCGACTCGTGGCGTTGGGAAGGCGTGCCATGGTACCTACGCTCCGGCAAGTTTCTGGCGGAAACGGCCGCCGAGGTTTTAGTGGAGCTAAAGCCGCCGCCGCAGAAATTGTTCGACGATGCGGTGCCCACGATCGGGCGAACTAACTATTTGCGATTTCGGCTCTCACCCGTATCCGCCATCGCTCTCGCGGCGCGCGTCAAACGCGCCGGGAAAGAATTCATCGGCGATCAGCGAGAGCTCTACATGCCCCATGAACAACGAGAAGAAGAAGCTCCCTATACGCGACTGTTAGGAGACGCCATGGCCGGTGATGGCGCGCTTTTCACACGCGAGGACGCCGTCGAGGCCGCGTGGGTGGCGGTTGATCCCGTTCTTAAGGCGCATCATCTGGTTCGTCCCTATAAACGCGGCAGTTGGGGACCGAAAGAAGCGGATGCGCTCATCGCCGCCGATAGCCGTTGGCATAATCCCGTCCCGGAGCGGATAACCGCATGATGGCGTTGGCGCTGAAAATAAATCCGTTGGCAGGAAAGTTCGCCGAACCATTGACGTTGGTTAATCGTAAGCGCTGCGAGAAGAGCGCTGATTTAGGTTGTCAGGAATCTGGACGTATAGGGTGATTCATTCTCGAGATGAGATGACGGTGCAAAAAGTCGCTATCCGTGGCCGCGTCGACATCGTTGCCAATCACAAAGATTTCGCACCGCATGTCGCCAACTGGTTCGCCGACGTGGTGAATACAACAAATGGTCCCGTGCGCGTTGCGCTTAGCGGTGGCTCAACGCCGCGCGATCTTTATTCGCTATTAGGTTCAATCGACTATCGCACGCGTCTCGCGTGGGATCGCGTGCATTTGTTCTGGAGCGACGAACGCTTCGTCGCGCACGATGATCCGCAAAGTAATTACCGCATGGTGCGCGAAACGCTCTTGGCCAATGCGCCGATTCCGTCGCACCAAGTTCATCCCATCCCCGTTGTCGGCGATGCGAATGAAGCGGCGCGCGTGTATCAGTCCCTGCTACAGCGTGTGTATGGATCCGAAATTTTTGATCCTGGGCGCTATCTTTTCGATGTGAACTTTTTAGGGCTCGGTATGGATGGCCATACCGCGTCGCTGCTACCCGGCCAGCCGGTGCTGCGCGAACGTGCGCGCTGGGTCGCGCCTGTGGTTCATGGCGCCGCCAATGTGCGCATCACGCTGACCTATCCCTCTCTCGAATCAAGTCGTATCACCGCTTTTCTCGTTACCGGTGCTGAGAAGGCCGATGCCGTACGACGTACTCGCGCGGGAGATGCCATGATTCCCGCGGGCGCGCTTTCGCCAAAAGGCGATGTGATCTGGTTTCTTGATGCGGCGGCGGCACCGGTGCATGACGCGTGAAGCGGGTGAGAGAAATATTTAAGGTAGATAAGCGCCGCTTAGTGTCGCGCGCGATATCTCGATAAAGTGCGTCATAACATAGCTATGGAAACGATTGTCCCGCGCAAAATTTCGTCGGTGGAAGTAACGTTACTTAACGAAGCGCTCGTCGTCGCGCCCGTCGTGAGTATGGAGGAATCCAT
>JAHFQD010000089.1:5864-7290 GCA_023266455.1 Candidatus Muproteobacteria bacterium | reverse complement strand
CGTGTTCGCGCGTGCGCCAGCGCAACGGCTTTTGTTCGACGCGCTACGGCGCGCGCCGGGTTTGCGTGACGCCGATTTGGCGTTGGTATCGCCGCGCTGGCGCGCGGCGGTCAGCGCATTAGGCGACCGCGGCATTGTGGTGGCGGAAATGCTGGATTGTTTGAGCGCCGTCAGCGGTCCGCTTGATACGCCGCATACGCTAACGGCCGCGCAGCACACGGCCGCCGACGCGATCGCATCGACGACCGAATATCGTTGTTTCCTGTTGCACGGCGTGACAGGCAGCGGCAAGACCGAAGTTTATTTGCGCGCGATCGAACGCGTATTGACGCGTGGACGACAGGCCTTGGTCTTGGTTCCTGAGATCGGCTTGACGCCGCAACTCGTGGAACGTTTTCGCCGCCGTTTTTCGGTGCCGATCGCGGTGTTGCATTCCGGTTTAAGCGAGCAAGAGCGTTTATGCGCGTGGCTCATGGCACGTGCTGGGAACGCCGCCGTTGTGGTCGGTACGCGTTCCGCGGTGTTCACACCGTTCGCCAATTTAGGACTGATCATCGTCGACGAAGAACACGATGCGTCGTTTAAACAACAAGAAGGCTTCCGCTATCACGCGCGCGATGTCGCGGTGATGCGTGCTTCGCGCGACGGCATTCCGATCATGCTTGGCAGCGCGACGCCGTCTCTTGAAAGCCTGCGGCACGCGCGCGAAGCGAACTACACCTTGCTCGAATTGCCGGAGCGTACCGGCAGCGCCGGCATGCCCGAGGTGCGGCTGCTCGATATGCGCCGCCTGAAACCGGACGCTGGTCTATCGCATCCGCTACGCCAGGCGATCGGCGAGCGCTTGGCGCGCGGTGAGCAAGTATTGTTGTTTTTGAATCGTCGTGGTTTCGCACCGATTTGGATGTGCCACGGTTGCGGTTGGGTGGCGCCTTGCGCGCGCTGCGACGCGCGGTTGACGTTTCACAAACGCAGCGGCCGACTTCGTTGCCATCACTGCGGCGCGGATCAGCCGGTCGTGGAAAAATGCCCCGGATGCGGCAACGCCGAGTTGCACGCCCTCGGTGAAGGCACGGAGCGCGTCGAGATGGCGCTGGCGAAATATTTCCCCGAGGCACGCATCGAACGCATCGACCGCGACACCACCCGTCGCAAAGGCGCGCTCGAAGAAAAGCTGACGCGTGTGCAAACCGGCGAAGCGAATCTATTGATCGGCACGCAAATGCTTTCGAAGGGACATGACTTTCCCAATGTGACCTTGGTCGGCGTGCTGAATGCGGATCAAGGACTTTACAGCGCCGACTTTCGCGCTGCCGAACGCTTGTTCCAACAAGTGCTGCAGGTCTCGGGGCGCGCGGGGCGCGCTGGCAAGCCGGGCGAGGTCATCATTCAAACCTGGCATCCAACGCATCCGGTATTCGCGGCG
>JAHFQD010000089.1:0-5854 GCA_023266455.1 Candidatus Muproteobacteria bacterium | reverse complement strand
TCGCCGATTACGCGCTCGCGGAACGACAGGCGACGCGTTATCCGCCCTATGGCTTTCTCGCGTTGTTGCGCGCCGAAGCGGCGACACCTGGATTAGCGATGGCGTTTTTGTCGCAGGCGCAGGCGCAGGCCAAGCGTCTGAATCAGCAAGGCGCGGTGGAAATCATGAGCCCCACGCCGGCGTCCATGGAGCGGCGCGCGGGGCGGTATCGTGCGCAATTGTTGACGCAGGCCGCCGATCGCAAAGCCTTGCATGGTTTCTTAGATAAATGGTTGACGCAGATCACGCAGTTGAAACAGGCGAGCCGGGTCCGATGGTCGTTGGATGTGGATCCGTTAGATTTGTATTAACGATCGTGTCATTGCGATTTCGCTTGCTCGCCGCTTTCACGGTTTACTGGGATGAACGGTAGGGCAGGTCGCATAAATCCAGGTAGCCAAACCCGGAACCAGACGCCATTTCATACATCCAACCTATTTTTCCAGGGATTTATTGGTTCCTCTGGCACATAATCTAAATGAGATTTATACTCATTCTAAATCGACCATCATTCATCCAATATCAGAGAGGAGACGTTTTTTATGAAGACAGTCGGACAAAAGCTCGAGTCTTTCCAAGTCGTGGGCGTCAAGCCTGGCTTTAACCAACCCGAGGAAAACGGCCAGTCGGCGTTCGAGCCGATCACGGAACAGTCGTTTCCCGGTAAGTGGAAGGTCATCTATTTCTACCCCAAGGACTTCACCTTCGTGTGTCCGACGGAAATCGTCGAGTTCAATAAATTGGCGCCGCAGTTCGCCGAACGCGACGCAGTCGTGTTGGGCGGCAGCACCGATAACGAATTCGTGAAGCTCGCTTGGCGTCGCGAACATAAGGATCTGAACAAACTCGGCCACTGGCAGTTCGGCGACGTGAAGGGCTCGCTGCTCGACATGCTCGGCGCGCGCGACGCGAACGCGGGTGTGGCGTTACGTGCGACCTTCATTGTCGATCCGCACAACGTGATTCAACACGTGTCGGTGAACAACTTGAGCGTCGGCCGCAATCCGCAAGAAGTCTTGCGGATTCTCGACAGCCTGCAGACCGACGAGTTGTGCCCGTGCAACCGCGCTGTCGGCGGTGACACACTCAGCACCAAATCCGCCAAAACGAAAGCCGCTTAACGGCCGAGGAGCGATCGTGGACACCTTGAATGCCATCAAAGCCCGGATACCGGATTACGCCAAGGACTTACGGCTTAATTTGGACGCCGTTGTCGAACGCTCGTCGTTGCCGTTGAACGAAGCGCTCGGTACGGCGCTCGCGGCGGCATACGCGGCGAAGTCCACGACGCTGGTGGAAGCGCTACGCGAAGCCGCTGAACTGCCGGATGACGATGAGACCGCGGCGCTTACCGCCGCGGCCCTCATGGGAATGAACAACATCTGGTACAGCTACGTCGACATCGCCGACGACGCCGAACTGACGTCGCAACCGGCGCAGTTGCGGATGCAGGCGTATCAAACCCACGGTGGCGTGGATAAGCGCCGCTTCGAGTTGTACGCCTTGTCCGCGAGCGTCGTCGGTAAATGCCGTCCGTGCATTCGTTCGCACATGTCGGCGCTCAAGGATGAAGGCATGTCGGTGACGCAACTGCGCGATATCGGTCGTATCGCGGCGGTGATTCAAGCGGTTGCTAATATCCTGGCGATCGAGCAAGACGTGGCGCAGGCCGCGTAAGGTTTCTCGTCTAGAAGTAAAAGCGAAACGCCCCAGAGTTCCGGGGCGTTTTTTTTGCGTCAGTGCTTTCGAGCGCGCGGCCATGCGCCATGTTCATGTACTGATCGCCGCGCGCCAATTCATCGATCATTTGCGCCAGGCGTTTCTGTCGCGTGTCCGCCCGTTTCGCGCGCGCGATCCAGCCGATGTAGTCGTTACGCTGATACGGCGGAGGTTGCTGGTAAGCCCCTAGCAAACCGCTCTCTCGTAACGCCGCGCGTAGGAAAGCGGATATTTTATTGATGGTCTTTTTAGGTCGGAAAGCAGTTTTGCTTTCAGCAATGCGCGTCAGTCCGGGATGGCGTTTAACAGATCACCGCTCGCGGCGTCGACGAGACGATATACCTTCCAACTCATGTCTCCCGCACGTTGACAGGCGCCGTAGCGAAATGGATTCACCCGCTCGGCCATCAAGAAACGCAAATCGTTAAACCATACGCAAGTGCGTTCCGGTGCGTGCTCGATTCGCAGCAACGCCGGGAACATCGCGAAATCGCGATAACGCGCCAACGACGGCAGTCTCCATACGGTTTCGACCAGCGATTCATCGTCGGTGCCATAACGTGAGACTTGCAACCAATGCGCGTTTTTTACCGGCGAATAAGAAGCGTCGATGCGCGCTAACCAACCGGCGTCTTGGCTTGGCGCCAGCGTTTCGTCGCGCACAAGATTGATCGTCGCGAGGTGATACGTTTTTTCTTGTTCCACTACGACCAGCCAGTTGAAGGGCGAAAGCGGCTGCGGTATCGCTTGCGCCCGCGCGCCGTCGAGACGTTGCGCGTCGATGTAAGCCGCGCCTACCGCGACGGCGCGCTGATGCTGAAACCCTTCGAAGGCGACCAAACTTGCGAGCGCTCCAAGCGCGATCACCGCTGGTGCGCGGGTGCGCCGCCATATCGCCGAGGCGATGAGACCGAGCACGATAATGCCGCTGAAGTAGAGATCGATGATGAACGTCGTCGGCAACTGCAAACGCCAATTCGAAAACGGCGCGAAGATCATGGTGCCGAAAGCGGTGATGACGTCACCTGCGATGTGCGCACCGACGCCGAGTGCACACATGCCGACGAACGCTTTCCATGGATAACGCTTGCGTGCGAGATAGAAAAATATCAACGCCAGCAGTGCCGCCCATAACGGCAAAAGAATAATCGAATGCGTCACGCCGCGATGCATGCTGAGGTAGGTCAGCGGATCGGCGAAGTTGAAAATAAAATCGGAATCGGGAAACGCCGCTGTTAAAAAACCGACCAGCATGCGCCAGTGTCGTGGCAGTTGATCGGCGCGCCGCACGTGCGGTTCGGTGGCGCGGGCGAGCAGGGCGCCAGAGAGCGCGTGCGTCAGCGTGTCCATGGTTTAGATGTGATGGTGGGTTACAGCCAGCCGGCGCGGCGAAAGCGGTAAAACAAATAACCGTCGAGCAGCACCATCACGCTCATGATCAGCGGATAACCGTATTCCCAATTAAGTTCGGGCATGTATTTGAAGTTCATGCCGTAAATGCCGGCGATCATCGTTGGCACCGCCACGAGCGCGCCGTAGGCCGCGAGGCGTTTGGTGGTGTCATTTTCCTGCACCGTGATTAATGCCAGATTTACCGAAATCGCGGTGGCGACCATGTCGCGGATGGAATCGATGGATTGGTTGATTCGCATCAGATGATCGTAAACGTCGCGGAAGTAATCTTGCATGCCGACACAAATTTGCGGCACGCGACCGCCATAGAGTTTGCTCACGCCTTCCAGCAGCGGTCCGACGGCGTGTTTGAGCGTCATCAAGCGGCGTTTCAAGGCGTACAGTTCTTTAATGTTCGCGCGCGCGGTGTCGTCGGAGAACATACTTTCTTCGATGCGTTCGATTTCCTGCTCGACGATTTGCAGTACGGGAAAATATCGATCCACCACCGCATCCATCAACGCGTACAGTACGTATGCCGAACCGTGACGTAACAATTCCGGTTCCCGCTCTGACCGGGCGCGCACGTCGGCGAAACCACGGTCGGTATGGCTACGCACGGACAGCACGTAATTTTTGCCGACAAAGATGTCGACTTCGCCGATTTTGAATTCCTCACCGGCAACGTCGACGGTTTGCAACACGCCGAAAAGCACATCGCCGTATTCTTCGATTTTCGGACGTTGATGTCCGTGGCGCGCGTCTTCGACCGCGAGTTCGTGCAGGCCGAACTCTTGTTGCATCTCGTTTAATTCCGCCAAGCTCGGCTCGAACAGCGCGACCCACACGAAGCAATCCGGGCGCGCGATGTACTCGCTGATATCTTCTTTTTTGATATCGGCGATTTTTGAACCCTGCAGATAAGCGACGCAATTAACCAGCATGCCGACCTCAGAATGGTTTAACCACGACTAAAATCACGACGGCGAAGAGAATCACCACCGGCAATTCGTTGAGCCAACGATAGAACACATGGCTGTGGCGGTTGCGATCGTGTTTGAAATCGATCAGCAATTTACCGCAATAGAGGTGATACGCGATCAACACCGCGACGAGCCCCATTTTCCAGCGCAACCAAGCGCCGTCGATGCCGTAGCCGAGAAACAACCATAAACCGAAAATGAGGGTCAGCACCGCGCCCGGCGTCATGATGCCGAAAAATAATTTCCGTTCCATGATTTTGAAACGCTCGATGCTGATCGAATCGGTGGCGAGCGCGTGATAAACGAACAAGCGCGGGAGATAAAACAGTCCCGCGAACCAGGTGACCATGAAAACGACGTGGAGCGCTTTTATCCAGAGCATGGCGGTAAGGTTGCTCCGTCACTACCCTCTCCCCGCGGACGGGGAGAGGGTGAAGACCGACAGGTTAGAAGTGCGAGAAAAATCCGATATTCACGAATTTCAGATCGTCGAACTGGGTATATTCGAGTTCGACGCCCGATTGGCGATTGGCTCGGAAACCGACGCCGACGCCAGCCGCGAAGGTCGAACCGTCCGGAATTTTGTCGGTGCCGGAAATATTTTGATCCGCGACGCCGCCTTTGAGTTTCAGAAACACGTCGCCGGTGGTGCGATAAGCGAAGAACACCGCGACGGTGTTCGCATGCCATTCACCGCCGCCGTCTTTGTCGCCTTTGACCAAGCTCATCGTCACGTCGCCTTCGATGGCGCCGGAGCCTTGGGCTTCGTCGAAAATCAGGTAGCCGAGCGTACCGCCGATGTTTAACGCGTTGTCATGTCCGCCGGCATCGGGATCCAACAAACCGGCTTTGAAGCCGAAGTAAAAAGGACGCTCCGCCGCGTTGGCGGTCGCCGCTGCCAGCAGCGCGCACGCCGCGAAAGCCAGATGACGAATCTTCATGAATGTTTCCTCCAGTAGACGACACGATGTTTGGCGCGAAGGTTACCAGAATCGCGCCGCGGGTCGTAGCCGTCAGGAACTGGAAATCGTCGTTGCGTCGGATGACGGCAAGAACAACATCTGCAGATCGTTTAAGAAACGTCGTCCGGTTTCCGTCGGACGAATCCATTCCGCATCGACCGTTAACAAACCTTTACGCGTCGCCGCTGTTAACGACGCGTGCGCTATGGTCGGCGAGAGTCCGGTGCGTTGCGGCAGTAAGTCCGCGCGAACGCCATCGGTCAAACGCAACGCGTTCAACATGAACTCGAACAACAACTCTTCTCCGGTGACCATCGATTCGCCGCCAATCACGGCCGGCGTGCCGACCTGCGACATATATTCTTTCGGCTGTTTTATTTTCCAGCGCCGCGAGACGCCATTTTCATCGGTGAGCTTGCCGTGCGCGCCGGCGCCGATGCCGAGGTAGTCGCCGAATTCCCAGTAGTTCAAATTGTGCCGGCATCGTAAGTTCGGTTGCGCATAGGCCGATATTTCATATTGGCGAAAACCGGCGGCGGCGGTTTCCTGTTCGATCGTTTGTTGCATCGCCCATATCGAATCATCCTCCGGCAGCGCCGGGGGATGTACGTGAAACATCGTGTTCGGTTCGATCGTGAGTTGATAGATGGACAAATGCGTCGGCGCCAAACTGATTGCTGTGCGCACATCGAGCAGCGCTTGCGCCAGCGTTTGTTCCGGCAGTCCGTACATCAAGTCGATATTGAAATTGCTGAACCC
>JAHFQD010000424.1 GCA_023266455.1 Candidatus Muproteobacteria bacterium | reverse complement strand
GTTACGCTATGGAACGGTGCCGATCGTGCATCGCGTCGGCGGGCTTATCGATACGGTCACGGACGCGACGCCAGCGACTCTTGCCGCGAAAACCACCACCGGCGTTGTATTCGATCGCGCCGATGCAACCTCGCTCGTCGACGCCGTTACACGCACGATGGACTTACGCGAGCGCCCACGTACGTGGGCGCAATTAATAGCAACCGCCATGCATCAGGATAACGGCTGGCGCCATAGCGCCAAAGAATACTTGGCGCTTTATCGATCAGCGTTGACGTGACTCTTCACTTCGCCGCGCTGCTTGCGCGCGTATTCTTCGAGCTGGCGCGTAATGGCGTCGAAGGCATCGCGGACAGCGACATAGACGTCTTCATCCTCGGCGTGATTGGCAACCAATTCCGTGCCCGGCACGCTGAGATCGATATTCACGCGATGTAATTTGCCGTTGTGCTTATGCCGTTGCGGTGTTTCCACCACAACGCGGCAACTGATGATGCGGTCGTAGAAACGTTCCAGCTTCTCGGCCTTTTCTCGAATACGGGTTTCAACCGCTTCGGAAGGCGACATGTCGCGAAAAGTGACCTGCAATGGAATTTTCATACGCTTGCTCCTGTCTATCTGCTATCGACTATCGCAAAGCCGTTCGATCTTTACAACGGCGTTGTGGGATGAAACTATCAACCTGAAATCTTTTTTACTTGATGCAAATTAATACGGATTCACGGAGGGCGCATGGAAAATAAAACCCTCAGCCAATTACGCGCCTTAGCGCGGGCAGCCGGCCTGCGCGGATATGCCGACCTGAGCAAAAAGCAGCTCATCGGTCTTCTGAAAAAACGCAAAGCACCGCTCGCGGCAAAATCCAAGAAGCCGCGCGTCGTCAAAAAGAAAATTCAAAAAACGGTTCGCCAAACCGCTTCTCGGAAAAAAGCGCCGGTTACACGCGCGCCGAAACTGCCGACGGCGCCGATGCCGACCGTCACAGTTCCCGATATCACGATCGAAGAGCAAATCGAGATCGCGAAATATGAAACCGCACTGCGCGGCGTGGCGTTCGCGTCGTCGACGCTGTCGACGTTGCACGAAGACATCGATCGATTACCGCCGCCGCGCGAATCGGTGTTGTGCTTACTGCCACAGAAACCCGGCGTCGTGCATGCTTATTGGGTATTGCAACCTGGCACCGCTACCGATCGTTTACGGCTGCGATTGTGCCGTGCCGGCGATCAAGGGATCGACATCGTCGAAGAACTAAAAATTTCCGGCGAACGCGGCCATTGGTATTTTCTTGTCGGCGAAGCCGAAGAGCCAAGCGATTTCTTAGCGCAACTCGGCTATTACAACGCCAGTGGCGCGTTCACGACCGCTATTCGACGCGGCGTCGCGCGCATTCCGAGTTTGTACGTTTCCGCACAAATCGATCGCCGCTGGTGGATCAGCGACGACGACTTTCAAAGTATGTATTTACGCGCCGGCGGCCGCACCCGCGGCGCGCGCTTGTTCTGGCCGGGTTCGTTCAGCAGCCGCGGCGCCGTGCAAATCAATCCAGCGCCCTCTTCCTCGTCGTTACCTCGGTAAAAAAAGTTGGAACCCAGAGGCTACCTTTCTCTCGTCCTGCATGCGCACTTGCCCTTCGTGCGCCATCCGGAATACGACCGTTTCCTGGAAGAAGACTGGTTCTTCGAAGCGCTGACGGAAACGTATCTGCCGTTGCTCGACGTTTTCGAAAACCTAGCGCGCGGCGGTATTCATTTCCGCGTAACGATGTCGCTCACACCACCGCTGTTGTCGATGATGACCGACCCGCTGCTGCAGCAACGCTACGTAAATTATCTCGACGAACGCCTCGAAGCGTTGGCGCACGAACGCCGGCGCACGCAAAACGATTCGTACTTTCATCCGGTCGTGTTGTTTTACAGCGAGCTGTACGCGCGCCTGCGCACGCGCTTCGTCGAACAAGACCGGATGGACGTAAGCCAATCGTTTCGCCGACTGATGGAAGCAGGTTATCTCGACATCATCACCTGCGGCGCGACACACGGTTACTTCCCGCTGTTAGCCGTAAACGAAGAAAGTCTGTACGCGCAATTGTCGATGGCGGTGCGCACACACCAGCGCATTCTCGGCCGACGCCCACGCGGTATCTGGCTGCCCGAGTGCGGCTACAAGCCGGGCATCGATCGCATCCTCAATGAGTTCGGCATCGAATACTTTGTGATGGATTCGCACGGCTTACTCAACGCCGATCCGCGTCCGAAATACGGCGTACACCGTCCCATACGCACACCCGGCGGCCCGGCGGCGTTCGCGCGCGATTTCGAATCGAGCAAACAAGT
>JAHFQD010000088.1:4995-7310 GCA_023266455.1 Candidatus Muproteobacteria bacterium | reverse complement strand
GCTCAATGACAACCCATATCGTCATCATCGGCTGCGGCTTCGGCGGTTTATCCGCGGCGCATACCTTACGGCGCGCGGATGTCAGAATCACCCTGATCGATCGTAGCAACCATCATCTATTTCAGCCGTTGTTGTATCAAGTCGCCACCGCGGGACTTTCGGCACCGCTGATTGCGGCGCCGGTACGACATATCTTGCGCAAACAGCATAACGTGACGACGTTGCTGGCCGAAGTAACGCGCATCGACTGCGCGCGTCGTGTGGTGGTGCTGGACGATGACGACGAAATTTCTTACGACCATCTGATCGTCGCGCCAGGAGCAGGCCACGGGTATTTCGGTCACGACGAATGGGAGCGCTTCGCCCCCGGATTAAAAACGCTCGAAGACGCTTACGAGATTCGCCGTCGCATCTTGCTCGCCTTCGAGCGTGCGGAGCGCGAGTCGCGCCCGTCGTGGCGCGAGCACTGGCTGACGTTCGCCGTGATCGGCGCGGGTCCGACCGGCGTTGAAATGGCAGGCGCGATGGCCGAAATCGCGCGGCATACATTGCCGGACGAGTTTCGCCGTATCGATTCGCGCCGCGCGCGCATCGTGCTGATTGAAGGCGCGGACCGCGTATTGCCGACGTATCCGCCGCATATGTCGGCGCACGCACAACGCGAGCTCGAGCGCCTGGGTGTGGTCGTATACACCGGCTATCGCGTTACCGATATCGACGATAAGGGTGTATGGCTCGACGAGGACGGCGAACGTCAACGCTTGGACGCGCGCACTATCGTGTGGGCCGCCGGCGTAGCGGCGTCACCGCTCGGTAAATCACTCGGTGTGCCGCTGGACCGCGCCGGGCGTGTGGTCGTGGAGAACGATCTTTCGATTCCGGGGTATCCAGAGGTATTCGTTGTCGGTGATCTCGCCGCCGCAAAGAGCGACGACAAACCGGTTCCGGGCGTGAGCCCGGCGGCGAAACAAATGGGGATTCACGCGGCGAAGAATATTTTATTCAAACTGCGCGGATCGCCGACGAAGACGTTCCGTTATCGCGACTACGGTTCGCTCGCCACCATCGGCCGGCGCGCCGCGATCGCGATGGTCGGGCCGTTCAAATTTTCCGGCCTTTTCGCATGGTTGTTTTGGTTGTTCGTGCACATCTATTTCTTGATCGGTTTCCGCAATCGTCTGGTGGTGATGACGGAATGGGCGTGGGCGTACTTCACGTTCGAACGTTACGCGCGCATCTTTACGAGTGGGAAGAAACCGGGGAACTAAAAACGTCGCGCGCATCGGCGAGCGCCGATGCGCGCTGAAACCGCTTACTCGTGTTCGTGTCCGTGCTCATGTTCGTGCTCATGTTCGTGCTCATGTTCGTGGTGGTGACCACCTTCGCCATGGACGTGACCGTGTTGCAGTTCTTCTTTGGTCGCGTCGCGCACGCCGATGACTTCGACGTCAAAATGCAGGGTCTTACCGGCGAGCGGATGGTTGGCATCGAGCAGCGCGCCTTTTTCGGTTAAACGCACGACGGTTAGCACGATCGGTCCATTTGGACCTTCGGCGTACACGCGTTGACCGACGTCGAGATTGGCTTCCTCAGGGAAATGTTCGCGCGGCGCCTCGAAAATGGCGTCCGGGTTAACGTCGCCGTAACCTTCCGCGGGGGCCACGGTAACTTTCTCTTTATGACCCGCTTGTTTGCCTTCGATCGCCTTCTCTAAACCGGGGATGATATTGCCATGACCATGCAAGTACGCGAGCGGTTCGCCTTCACGGCTCGAATCGAGCACGGTGCCCTGGTCGTCGCTCAGTGTGTAATGCATGGTGACAACCATGCCGCTCGCTGCTTTCATGAAACAATCCTCAAGATAATTTAGGCCGACACTATACCCGACTTGTTTCGCGTCGCCCACGATTTTCCCCGGCACGGCGCTATACTGGCGCGCGATGCCGACGAAAAAACCACGAGTTGAAATCGAATATTGTGCCCAGTGCCGCTTCGTCCTGCGCGCCGGCTGGCTTGCGCAGGAGCTGTTGTTCACCTTCGCCGACGACGTGGGCGAGGTGGCGTTGGTTCCGAGCAGCGGCGGTGTTTTCGAAATCCGCGTCGACGGCGTTACGGTGTGGTCCAAAAAAGAACGCGGTCACTTCCCCGAGTCGAGCGAGCTCAAACAACTCGTGCGCGATCGCATCGCGCCCGGACGAGATCTCGGTCACAGCGATAAAAAGTAGCGATAAGAACGCGCGCCGGTCTTAAACGCTGGGCGCGCGTTCGGCGACGTAGCAGCCGATTTCAAGCGAAGCGGTAGCGGCGGGCGAAGG
>JAHFQD010000088.1:0-4985 GCA_023266455.1 Candidatus Muproteobacteria bacterium | reverse complement strand
GACGCAACGTTTGTTTTCGATAATGTGAAAATCGTCTACCAAACCGCCGTCGGGACGCAACGCTTGCGCGCGTACGCCGGCGGGCGCCACGGTCAAATCGTCGCTTTGGATTTCGGGAATTAATCGCTGCAAGTTGCGAACGAACGCGGCTTTGCTGAACGAGCGTTTCATTTCTTCCCAGCCCTGATGCCAATGCTTCGCCGCTAATTTGCGGAAGCCTTGGTACGCGAGCGTTTCAGCGAAATCGACAAGATTGAAATCCGTTTTGCGATAACCCTCGCGCTTGAACGCCAGCACCGCGTTCGGTCCCGCTTCGACGCGCCCATCGATCATGCGCGTGTAATGCACGCCGAGAAACGGAAACGCCGGATCGGGCACCGGATAAATTAAATGTTTAACCAGTCCGCGTTTTTCCGGTTTCAACTCGTAGTACTCGCCGCGGAACGGGACGATCTTGAGATCGGCCGCCACGCCATCGAGACGCGCGACGCGGTCGCTATGTAATCCGGCGCAATTGACGAGGAAGCGCGACGCGAATGCGCCGACCGAGGTTTCGATTTCGATGTAGTCAGTTTTTTCTCGCAGCCGTTGCACTTTAGTGTTCAACCGCAATTCGCCGCCGCGTTCGCCGACGACGCGCGCGTAGGTTTCGCAAACCTGGGTGTAATCCACGATGCCGGCGCTCGGCACGCGGATCGCCGCCAGCCCGCGCACATGGGGTTCGATCGTTTTTAATTCTGCCGAACCGATCTTGGAAACATCGAGTTCGTTCTGCAGACCACGTTGATACAAATTTTCCAGCAGAGGCAGTTCATGCGGTTCGGTCGCGACGATGACTTTGCCGCACATGTCGTAGGCGATGCCGTGCCGGTCGCAGAAGTCCTGCATCGAGCGATTGCCGGCGCGCGCGAACTTGGCTTTAAAACTGTTGGGTTTGTAATAGATGCCCGAATGAATCACGCCGCTGTTGTGCCCGGTTTGGTGCTTAGCCCAGGCGTCTTCTTTTTCGAGCACCAGGATTTTCGCCGCGGGCCAACGGTCGCCGAGCGCCATCGCGGTCGAGAGGCCGACGATGCCGCCGCCGACGATGGTGTAGTCGTATACCGGGGTCATGGGGGCGCCATTGGAGCGGAATTCGAGGGGCCGGGCAAGCGGCGCGGTTGAATTCTCCGGCCAACTCTGTTTTATTCCACCGTCCGGCCGCTGGCTGGACATCCCTCACCCTTTATCTAGATGCCCATGAAAAAAGTCGTCTTACTTCGCCACGGCGAATCCATTTGGAACAAAGAAAACCGCTTCACCGGTTGGACCGACGTCGAGCTTACCGACCGCGGTCGGCAAGAAGCCAAGCAAGCCGGTGTGTTGTTGAAGCAAGCCGGGTTCGCGTTCGATATCGCTTACACCTCCATGCTCAAGCGCGCGATTCGCACGTTGTGGACGGTGTTGGAAGAACTCGACCGCATGTGGATTCCGGTCGAACACTCGTGGCGTTTGAACGAGCGGCACTACGGCATGTTGCAGGGACTGAATAAAACCGAAACCGCGGCCAAGTTCGGCGACGACCAAGTATTGGTCTGGCGCCGTTCGTACGATATTCCGCCGCCGCCACTTGAGAACGGCGATCCGCGTTTAACATTGAACGATCCGCGTTACGCCGGTCTCGACGCCAAAACGTTTCCGCGCACCGAATGTCTTAAAGATACTGTCGATCGTTTCCTGCCGTACTGGCACGAGACGATCGCGCCCAGTATTCGATCGGAGAAGAGTGTTGTGATCGCGGCGCACGGCAACAGCCTGCGCGCGTTGGTGAAGTACTTGGATAATATTTCGGACAGCGACATCGTCGGTTTGAATATTCCGACCGGCGTACCGCTAGTGTATGAACTCACCGACGATCTGAAACCGATACGCAATTACTATTTGGGCGATCAAGACGCGGTCAAAGCCGCGATGCAAGCGGTGGCAAATCAGGGTAAAGCGAGAAATTAATTACTTACGGCAACGGCGTTGTTTTTTAATCTCGCCGATTTGACGCCAGTTTTTATCGTGTAATTCTCCGCATTTAGCGGCTTCGTGTGCGTTGTAGCACGCGCGAAGTTCTTCCAGGAGTTTGTCGACATCCTGGTTGCACTTGTCGTTCGGCGTGTGTTTACGACCCATGCCGAATTCCTCTGGCGTGTATTGCCATTGTTTTTTAGGCGCTGGGGCATCGTCAACGGCGGCGAACGCGCCGACATTTAAACAGACGAATAGGATGAAACCCGCTACGGCGGTCTTTTTAATGACTCTCCTCATCTTTTCATTTTAGCGGCAATGGACGCATCCCGCATTACACCTTTTGGCTCGTGGAAATCGACGATAACGGCCGACATGATCGTCGGCGATTCGCTCGGTTTGGGCCAGATCGCGCTCGACGGTGCCGACATCTATTGGATCGAAACCCGTCCGATGGAGCGCGGACGCAACGCTGTCGTGCGCGCTCGCGCCGGGCAAATCGAAGATGTTTTGGTCGCACCGTTCAGCGCGCGCTCGCGCGTACATGAATACGGCGGCGGTGCAATCGCGGTTGCCGACGGCACGCTGTTTTTTTGTAACGACGCGGATCAACGGGTTTACTGCGTCGGCGCCGATATGGCGCCGCGCGCGATTACGCCGGAAGCGACACGCCGTTACGCCGATCTCACGCCCGATCTCGCACATCGGCGCTTGCTCGCGATTTGCGAAGAACACGACGGCGCTACGGTGCGCAATACCTTGGTGGCGCTCGGCATCGACGGCGGTGAGACGCGAACGCTGGTGGAAGGCGCCGATTTTTACGCCGCGCCGCGCGTCTCGCCGGACGGCCGACGGCTGGCTTGGTTCAGCTGGAATCATCCGGACATGCCGTGGGATCGTACCGAGTTGTGGCTCGCCGATGTGCTTCCCGACGGCGCACTCGCCAACGCGCGCCGCATCGCCGGCGGTAGCGAAGAATCGATCATGCAACCATCGTTCGCGCCCGACGGTACGTTGTATTTCATTTCCGACCGCAACAATTGGTGGAATCTTTATCGCTGGCGCGACGGCGCCGCGCAAGCGGCGATGACGCTGGATGGCGAAATCGGTTGGCCGCATTGGGTCTTCGGCGAATCGGCCTACGCTTTTTTCTCCGCCGACAAAGCGATCGTCGCGTATAACCGTCGCGGTTCGTGGCAGTTGGCGGCGCTCGATCTCGGCAGCGGCGGCGTGGAACCGATCGCGAATCCATATTGCGAGATACATTTTTTGTTGGCGGGCAAAAACCAAGCGGCGTTCATCGGCGCGTCGACGACCGCCACACCGGCGATCACACGGTTCGATGCGCACACGCGATGCTTCGAGACATTGCGTCGTTCAAGCGCCACCCTGTTCGATTCAAGCGACGTCGCGTTAGCCGAGCCGGTCGAATATCCAACATCCGATGGCGACACCAGCCACGCTTTTTTTTACGCGCCCAAGAATAAAAACTTTGCCGCGCAGACGGCGCAGCGACCGCCGTTGTTAGTCATGTCGCACGGTGGGCCGACGTCCTCGGCGTCGCACGCGCTCAATTTGAAACTGCAGTATTGGACCAGCCGCGGTTTCGCGGTGCTCGACGTGAACTATCGCGGTTCGACCGGCTTCGGACGCATCTATCGACGTGCGTTGTACGGCCGTTGGGGTGTCGTCGACGTCGACGATTGCGTGCACGGCGCGCGGTTCATGGCGCAACAGGAACGTGTCGATGCCTCGCGCCTGGCGATTCGCGGCGGCAGCGCCGGCGGCTACACGACGCTGTGCGCGCTCGTGTTTCACGACGTGTTTCGCGCCGGTGCGGTGTACTACGGCGTGAGCGATCTCGAAGCGCTCGCGCGCGACACGCACAAGTTCGAGTTGCGTTATCTGGATCAATTGATCGGCCCGTATTCGCAACGGCGCGACCTGTATCGCACGCGTTCGCCGTTGTATCACGTCGAGGATTTGTCGTGTCCGGTGATTTTTTTTCAAGGACTCGACGACAAAGTCGTGCCACCGGATCAAACGGAAAAAATGGTGCGGGCGTTGCGTAAGAAACATATTCCCGTTGCTTGCCTGGAGTTTGAAGGCGAGGCGCACGGCTTTCGACGCGCCGACACCATCAAGCGCACGCTCGAAGCCGAGCTTTATTTCTATTCCCGCATTTTCGAATTTACGCCCGCGGATTCCGTGGAGCCGGTGACGATCGAAAACTTATAGATCGCGTTACCGGGTGTAACTCAGGCCGAGCAGCAACGTCGAATCGGTGCGACGCCGATCCGGCGGCGGTTTTCGGTCCCAATCCAAATTCAATTGTGCAGTCGCGCTCAGTTTTTGAAACAGCGGCACACGGATGCCGGTGCGCGAGCGGATATTGGCCGCGCCGGTGGAGTGCTGATTCCAAAACCCCTCTTCATCGTGAAATATCTCGGTGCCACCGGTGCCCATTTTATGCAGCGCATGTATGCCCCAACCGATGGCGGGGTAGTGTTCGTTCTCGCCGATGAGGCGATCGACGATCACATAATCCAAACCCGCGCGCAGCGACAGTTGGGTGCGCGGCGTTTCGATCACTTGAACGCCGTAACCGGCGCCGTAGGTATAACGCCGATCGATATCTTTGAACCGATCGTTTTCCGCCGAGCCGCGCACGTAGTAGAACGGCTTGCGATCGATAAACCGGTCGTAGTTGCCGCTTAGCAGCCAGCTCGATGTGACCTGTTGATTCCATTCGAACGCGCGGTTGAATTTTCCGAGCAAGTTGTAGCGATACTCCTTCGCACGTGCGGTGAGATCGGCGTCACCATAGGCGCGTTCGGCGCGCGTGTTGCCGCGCTGCCGCGCGGCCGAGAGCGTGACGTGTCC
Source organism: Candidatus Muproteobacteria bacterium (assembly GCA_023266455.1). Taxonomy (GTDB): domain Bacteria; phylum Pseudomonadota; class Gammaproteobacteria; order Acidiferrobacterales; family Sulfurifustaceae; genus JAHFQD01. The sequence goes on along the minus strand of JAHFQD010000088.1, from coordinate 107 downwards.
GCTGTAAAGCACGCCCAAGCCGGATTCATCCGGCGTCGGGTTGATATAAGCGATATCCACCAGCGGCATATTGCTGTCGGCGTCGACCAAGTCCACGGTTTTGCCTT
>JAHFQD010000423.1 GCA_023266455.1 Candidatus Muproteobacteria bacterium | reverse complement strand
TGAAACCGTATTACGGCGCGGCCGACGCCCTGGCGTTGCCGACGCTCTACGATCCGTTTCCCAATGTTGTGCTCGAAGCCATGGCGAGCGGACTCGCGGTGATTACTAGCACCCAGTGCGGGGGGGCGGAGATTATCGTCGATGGGCAAAACGGCTTTGTCGCCGATGCGCTGGACAAGCCGCGTTGGGTGTCCGCCATGCGTCACTTCAGCGACGCGAAAACCGCGCGTGGCGCCGGCGACGCCGCGCGTATGACCGCCGAGGATTTCGGCGTCGAACAAATGACCGCGCGGTTAATGGCGTTGTATCGGCGGATTCACTAAAGCGATTCTAGAAACGCGGTCATACGCTTCATGCGAGTGACCCCAATGCGGCGAAAACCGCAAAACGGGACACCAGTGCAAACCCTTTCGCGCACGAATCGACATCATGCCATTTGATGCTCGTCAGACGACAGGCATACATACGTGTTAGACGCATTTCGCTCATCGTTTCTCTAACGGCCGCTTCGACGATCGAATCGTAATTGTCTCCGGCCGGCCAGTTTGCCGATGAGGAAAAACTAAATTCAGAGGCCGGCTCAAATTCCAGCGTAACGCATCCATGAACGCCCCTCGGTCCAACGTTCCGATGACTTTCGCAAGTTGCGGACACATACAGTGGGCGACGCAGACTCATGCGCTAACTCCTAAAAATCATCGAGCGAAACCGTATCAACGCGTTCGCTGCAGCGATTCTAAAAAAGCGGCGATGCGCTCGGCGCGTTTACGCCAACTGAATTCGCCAGCACGCGCCAACGCCGCCTCACCGAGGCGGCGTTGCAGTGTTTTATCTTCCAACAAACTGTCGATCGCGGCCGCGAATGCCGACGCATCGCCGTTTTTCACCAGCAACGCGTGACGATCGGGGTCGAGCACGGCGCGCATCGACGGCAAATCGGAAACCACGATCGGCTTGCCAGCCGCCATATATTCGAACAGTTTGAGCGGCGAGGTGTAGCGACTGCCGATGCTGGTCGGCGTCAGCGGCAGCAAACAGATATCAGCACGGTGAATCCATTCGAAGCGGCGACCCGGTTCGACCGCGCCGATAAAATTTACGCGCTCGTCGATACCTTGGCTCTGCGCCTGCGCTCGTAATTCGCCGATGCGTTCTTGGCTACCGCCGACGATGACGAGGCGCGAGGGACGCGTGACGTATTGCATCGCGGAAATCAGCGTATCAACGCCTTTCCACGGATGCAGACTCCCGAGGTAGAGCAGAATCGGAACACCGCTCGCCGCTTCGTCCGTCACGTTTTTCGCTTGCGCGAGATCGACGCCATCGGGCACCACGATCGCCGGTGTTTCGATGTGATATTGCGCGCGGATGTCCTCGATCAGCAGCGGCGTTAGCGCCAACAGCCCGGCGGCGCGGCGATAGACCAGCGCTTCGCGTTGTTCGAGCGCCTGCAATTTGAGCTGCTCGCGCACGGTTGGCGTCGGATGATCCTCGCGATAGGTCTGCGCGAAAATTTCGTGCGTCTCGAAAACAAACTCGGACCGTGGCACCTTATGAATAAGATATTCCGCCATCTTGAGGTTGCGCACCAACACCACGTCGGCGCGCAGCCGTCGCAGTAAGCGCGAGGCTAAAAAGTAAAACGGTTTATTCGACGCCGAGGGAAACCACCAGCGCCGACGTGGATCGGGTAAATGATGTAGTTTCACGCGCGCGGACAACGGATGCCCTAAGATATTTTCCGCCGCGATAGCACGCCGCGGTTTAGGAGTAACGAGATCGACGTCGACACCGATGTCGCCCAAGGCATCGACGGTGTAAAGAATCTGCAACGCTTCGGGACAATCGTCCGGCACCGCGTGCGGATCGAGATACGCGAGACGCATCTAGATATTCAACGCGACGGCCATGCGTCGCGCTGCCATTTCCCAAGTAAATTGCTGTTCGATACGCGCGCGCGCGGCATCGCCCATAGTTTTGCGCTGCGCAGCGTCGGACGCCAAAGCACGCAGCGCCTGCGCCAACGCGCGCGCATCGCCCGGCGGCACCAATAGACCGCAGCGACCTTCGTTGCCGATCACTTCGGGAATTCCGCCGATGTAACTGCCGATAACCGGTTTGGCGCAACTCATCGCTTCGGCGATGGTAACGCCGAAGGCTTCGTCGCCGACGCTGGGGAACACGCCGACGTCGGATGCCGCGTAGTACGCCGGTAGCCGATCGTGCGCAACCGGATCATGGAAAATAATTCTGTCCGTTACGCCTAACTGATCCGCGAGTTGTTTCAATTTCGGTTTGTCCGGTCCGTCGCCGATGACAAGCAGTCGCAGTGAAATGTT
>JAHFQD010000087.1 GCA_023266455.1 Candidatus Muproteobacteria bacterium | reverse complement strand
ATTAAACCGCCGCGCGACTTCGCGCGTCAGCTCGACGTGCGCCACCTGGTCCTCGCCCACCGGCACCATCGCGGCTTTGTAAACGAGGATGTCGGCGCTTTGCAGCAAGGGATAACCCAAGAAACCGTACGTCGATAAATCTTTATCCTTAAGTTGCGCTTGCTGATCTTTATAGGAAGGAACACGTTCCAACCAAGACAGCGGCGTCAACATCGACAGCAACACGTGCAACTCCGAGTGTTGCGGTACATGCGATTGGATAAAAAGCGTCACGCTGTTCGGATCGATACCGGCCGCGAGCCAATCGATCACCATGTCCCAAACCGATTCTTCAATGACGTGCGGATTTTCGTAATGCGTCGTGAGCGCGTGCCAATCGGCGACGAAGAAGAAACATTCGTACTGCGATTGCAGCTGCACCCAGTTCTTGAGGACGCCGTGATAATGACCGAGATGGAGTTGCCCGGTCGGACGCATGCCGGAAAGCACGCGCGGCGCTTGGCCAGGAAGTACGGTGCTCATGGCGTCTAGCCTAGTCCTACAAAAAAGATGGTGAGTTCCATTACCGCACTAACCATCGGGAACAGCACGGCGCCGAGAACGTCGACCCCGATCAGACCGGGAGCCAACATCAATCCCATAATAATGAAAAATCCGTAGGGCTCCAGTTGCGCCAGTTTCTCACCGAGACGATCCGGTAACAGCCCGACCGCGACGCGTCCGCCGTCGAGCGGTGGTAGCGGAATCAAATTGAACGCCATCAGAACTGAATTGAAGAAAATGCCGAACAAGCCCGTCAGTTGCAGTGGCACGGCGATCCAGGGTACTTGATCGCCTAACACCATACCGATCTTGGCAATGACGCCCCAAAAAATCGCCATGAAAAAATTCGCGCCAGGGCCAGCGGCGGCGACCAATACCATGTCGCGTTTGGGATGACGTAGATTTTCGAACGTCACTGGCACCGGTTTAGCCCAACCGAAAAGAAATCCGGCTTTGAGCAAAATCAGAATCGCCGGCAACATCACCGTGCCGACTGGGTCGATATGCTTGAAGGGATTAAGCGTTAGACGTCCCAAACGCTTGGCCGTCTGATCGCCCAACTTGCTCGCCATCCAACCGTGCGCCACTTCATGCACGGTGATAGCGAAAAGCGCGGGAAGTATCGCAACAGCGATCAGCGCTGTCGGCGACAGGCTGTTGAGGTCTTTCAGGAGCTGCTGCATCGCGCGGAGTATATCAGGCGCTTCCGCCGGACGGCATACTGGCACCGAACGCTCCTTTACCCTGGCGCGTCACCGTGGCCATGCCGTCTTGCAGCACCACGACCGTGGTCGGCTCTACGCCACAAAAGCCCCCGTCGATGACCAGATCGACCTGACGTTCCAGGCGTGTACGGATCTCTTCTGGATCGGCCAGCGGTAAAGTATCGCCCGGCATGATGAGCGTCGAACTCATTAGCGGTTCGTCCAATTCAGTTAGCAAAGCGCGCGCGATCGGATTTTCGGGCACGCGCAATCCGATGGTCTTGCGCGCGCTTTGTAACCGGCGCGGCACTTCGCGTGTTGCCGGCAAAATGAACGTGTACGGACCGGGTGTGTACGCCTTCAACAATCGAAAGTCGCTGTTCGAGAACAAGGCGTATTGCGCCAGTTCGGAAAGGTCGCGGCATACGAGCGTGAAATTATGTTTGTCGTCGACTTGACGGATGCGGCGGATGCGCTCCATCGCGCCCTTGTCGCCGATGTGGCAACCCAGCGCGTAACTGGAATCGGTCGGGTACGCGATCACGCCGCCATCGCGCACGATCGCGACCGCGCGTTTGACTAGGCGCAACTGGGGATGCGTCGAGTGGATCTGGAAAAATTGAGCCATCAGGTCACGAAGCGAGCTTGGGCCAATCGTGCCAGATTGGCGTGCAGTCTTCTGGTATGGGTGGAAATTTACCCGGCGTGAGCCAGGACGTTTCGGGGCCATGATAATCGGAACCCGCGGACGCTAATAGACCGAATTCCTTGGCCAGTGCACCGGCGCGTGCACTTTCCTGCGCCGTTTGCCCGCCGCAGGCGACTTCGATCGCATCGCCGCCGCTGTTTTTGAAATCACGCGTCAGCTCGCGCAGCTTACCGTTGGAAATTTTGTAGCGAGTGGGATGCGCGATGACCGACTGCCCGCCGGCCGCATGAATCCATCCAATGGCCTCGTCGAGCGTCGCCCACTGTGCCGACACATAAGCGGCGGCGCCACGCAAGAGGTACTGTTTAAACGCTAGACGCGCTTCGGATACATACCCTTCCCGTACTAGGAACTGCGCGAAATGCGCGCGGCCGATTATGTTTCCCTGCACCAAACGCCGTACCCCCTCATAAGCGCCGTAGATGCGGCGTTTTTCGAGCTTACGTGAAATTTCTTTCGCGCGCTCGTGTCGCCGTTCTGCGAGTTGCGCCAGTCCTTGTTTGAGTGCGGCATGATTCGCGTCCACCCCTAATCCAAGGATGTGAATTGTCATGGTGTTCCAGGTGACGGATATTTCCACGCCCGGGACCAATCGCATACCAGCGATTTGCACCGCCGCTTGCGCTTCGGCAAGTCCATCGAGACAGTCGTGATCGGTTAGCGCCATAACATCGACGCCCGCCGTCCGCGCGCGCTCAATCAACGCCGCAGGCGCTAAGGTCCCATCGGAGTAGTAGCTATGTAAATGCAAATCGTAACGCATGACGAAACAGATCCAGAACACCTAATAAAATCGGACCGAAACAGGTTATCATGAATCGCATGGGGTTTCGTTGTATCGACTAATGCCAACACTGATTCCGAACTTAGAAGAAGCACTCGTCCTTGTTCAACGTGCGACGCGCACGATCTTACAAGCTTACGAGGCCAACAATCGTAAACCATCGGTATCGGTTACCTTGGAACAGTTGTGCGATTCCATCGATCAAATGATGCGCTTCGCTCTACGCCTCGAACGCGAGACGATCGGTTCGACGCCGACCGCGGAAGAGATCAGCCATTTAGGCGACCGTGGTTTGATGTTGCTGGACGATTTACTCGACTGGAGCACGCGTCTGTTAACCGAAGACGCGAGCCGCAATCTCGAAACCGCGGCGCTGGTGATTGCACAATGGGTTCTGCAACATCAGGGCGAGCTACGACGCTTGGATTTGATCGCCACCGCTTGCATGCACGTCGTGGGCGGCGCGCGTTCGCCGGGCGTACTCGAATATTTCGCGGCCTTCATCGGACGCATGGCCGAAGCCACCGCTCACATCATCCGCCAAGACCCAGACAAAACGAACCCGAACCGACCTTGGCGTTTGTTGCATTTATATCGCGGCATCGCTGCGGTCCGCTCGCACAATCCACGGTTGATGGAAGAAATATTTGAAGATCTCTCGCGACAATTGCCGGAAGACGCACCCGGTTTCTTCGCCGAGATCATGCAACAGACCACGTCGCAGCCTTGCCCGGAAGCGACGCGCGCCATCGTCGGTCGTTACTTCGACCGTTGGGCACGGCCGCGTATGCACTGACATGAATAACCCGAATCCATGCCTAATAAAATTTTCCCATCGACAAGGGGATTCGTCGTGAAGAAACATCGGAAGTTACTAGGTCGTCTGCCGTGGTTATTCGCCGTTGCCGTGTTCAGTGTGCATGCCGAGCAAGACATTACCGCGCGCGTCGGCACTTTAGGTCTGGGCGTCGAGTACGGTCATAGTTTGTCCGAAAAAATGGGTATCCGTTTCGGCCTCAACGGTGCCGCGCGCGATTTCTCCAGCACGGAAAGCGACATCGACTACGACTTCACCATGAAACTGCGCTCGGCGGACGTCCTCGTCGATTGGCGCCCCTTCGGCGGCGTGTTCTTTACCTCGTTCGGTGCGCTGTACAACAAAAACAAACTCACGGCGTCGGCGAAAACGTCCGCGCCAGTGAAAGTGGGCAATACCACCTATCCCAGCGGCACGAACCTCACCGGCGAGGTGACGTTTAATACCTTGGCGCCCTATCTCGGCGTCGGCTGGGGCAGTTCGCCGAAACGCACGGGTTTTATCTTGCGCGGAGACCTGGGATTGGTTTACCAGGGTAAACCGAAAGTAAAATTGAGTTCGAATTCGGGCATCTCGCAGGCGGACTTGGATCGCGAAACCAGCGACCTACAAAGTTCGGTGGACGATTACAAATACTACCCGCACGTTGGATTTTCCATCGGCGCGCGTTTTTAACGAGAGACGTCCGACCTTCGTCATAGAAATCGAAAACGGGCGGCGTGTTACCACCGCCCGCCGTTAACGCATTCACTGTTGAGATCGCAATGTCATTAAAGTTATCCGTACCCCCCTTGATGCCGTCGACCGACGTCTCGCTTCGGCCCGGCCAAGTTCGGAAACAACTCTCCGAACTCCCGCTGTTGAACGTCCCGGAAACGGGTCGTCAATTGTCGTCGTTAATCGTGGTCACCAACCGCACCGATCTCGAAGACGACGTGCGGCTCGAACTGCTGGAGCTTTATCGCCGACCGATGCGCGATCTCGCCAGCGAATTGCAGAAACAATATCTTGGAAAAACACTGCCGCTGGCTAATCGGCAAAAAGCGGCGGCGGAACAAAATCGACAGTTCCAAATGGAACTCGCCGCCGGCTATAAACGCATCGTCTTAAACGACGCGTCCAATCCGTCACGTCCGCCGCATGAAATCGCACTGGCGATTCAACGCGCGCTGCGGCATCTCGGCGAAGCGATCGCGATTTCTTATAAAGCGTATTCGCCGGTGCCACTGGTGGCATGGCCGGAAATTCACACGCTCTATCGTCAGGCGGAGACGCTCGGCGTCGCGAACGTGCCGGTAGAAGACGCGCTCAACCGCCCGCTGCTGATGAGCAGCGTGGCGCACGCGTACAAACAAGCGTTGTTGCTCGAACTCGCCGATCCGTACCATTTGCCGTCGCCGCAAATCGGAAAAATTCAACAGTATCTCGATCGCTGGGGCGATTTGGCGGCGCTATTGCCGGCGAATAAACTTTTCGGACGCTCGTGTCAGTTTCTGCTCGATCAATCTTCGGACGGCGCCGGCATCGTCCACGACGAGAACGCTTCCGCCGATCATCCCGAACGTCAGCGACTACTCAACACCGTGAAACTGGCACATCGGGCACATCTGCATTTAGCCTCTTTGCTGCGCGGTGAGCACCCCGATCCCGATGGCTTGGACGACGATTTCTTCCGCGACGATACGCAAGATATTTTCCGGCGGTTAATTCGTTTGTGGGGTCGACACCCAACGCGTGGTTTTCGCCGCAATCGGCGCACGGAAACCAAATTGGACGTCGCCATCGGCATTCCATCGGTGAATTATTGGCTCAACGGCGGCACGCGCTTTACCGTGAGCGCCGCCACGATGGGTCCAACGCCCTATCGCAACGCCCTCGGTATTAGCGCGATGCCGCCGCGCATAGCGGCGTCGGATCAACCTGATCCGGAATTCCTAACATGGGACGTCATCAACGAAAGCGCCGGGGGTTTCTCACTATTGCGACAAGACGCACACCACAACGGTCTGCGTATTGGCGATCTACTTGCGTTGCGTGCGCCCGGCGATTTGCGCGCGTGGAACGTGGCGGCAATTCGTTGGGCGCGTAGCGTCAACACGTCGCAGATCGAAATCGGTGTGCAACGTCTCGCGCCCGCGGCGCACGCCGTAGCCATCAAGCTCCTCACCGACGACGGCAAGCAAAGCGATTTCCTATCCGCGTTGCGACTGCCGGCTATTACGCTGCTCAAACAAGCGGCGTCGCTGATCACGCCGCGCGGCGTGTTCCGGCCACAACGCGAAATTTATCTAGACGACGGGAATTGGTTGCATCGCGTGGTGGCGACGCAGATCGTCGAGGTCTCGCCGACCTTCGAACGTTTTCAATTCAAGATACTACCCGCCGCTTGAGCCTCGCGGTGAGACGCCATTGCGGTAGCGTGGCAGCGACTTGCGCGCCGAGCAACGTGATAGACCAGGAGAGATAAATCCAAATTAAAAACACCGGCAACGCCGCGACGGCGCCGTAGATCGCGCGGTAATTCGCCACCGATAATACGAAATAGCTAAACGCGCGCTTGGCGATCTCGAACAATAGCGTCGCCACCAACGCCCCGGTGGCCGCATGCCGCACGCGTACCGGACAATTCGGCACCACCATATACAGCAGCAGAAACGATGCAGCCTCGAATATCAGCGGTACCATTCCTAAAATCGCGTGGCGCATCCCCAACAGCGCCGGTTCGCTCACCAATAATGCTAACGACGTCACATATGAAGTAATCGATAGCGCTCCACCCATCAACACCGGTCCGAGCGTGATCACCGCCCAGTACGCCGTAATACGACGTGCGAGTTTCCGCTGACGTCGTACATGCCAAATATCGTTGAATTCGTTCTCGATCGTGGCAATTAACATCACCGCCGTCGCGAACAAAAACACCAAACCCCAAATCGTGAGCCGCCCAGCGTTGGCGGCAAACTGCTGTAAATTGCGGCTGATCACGTCGCCGGCAGCGGGTAGAAAATTGGCGGCGATGAACCCCTGAATCGACGTCATCAACGATTGGAACACGGGGAATATCGAAAACATCGCGAAACTCACGGCGGTAAACGGTACCACGCCGAGAACACTGGTGAACGCCAGCGCGCCAGCGACGCGCGAGCACCGGTCCTGACGGTAACGCCGAAGAATCAAGACCGAGAATCGACCGATGTCGCGTACGAAATCGCCGACGCGATGCGCGAGAAGGCGTAGACGTACAACCAGGCGCCAAGCCGAGAGGTTCATTTTTCCTCTATTATTATGAACCTGAATACTTGAAGCTACCATGAATGATCTTGCTGTCAAGGATCGTTCGCGACGAATAACCCGTCAAAAAACCATTTACCGAAATATCGATGCCCGACATTCTTGTTCTCTACTACAGCCGTTACGGCGCGGTCGCCGACATGGCGAACCACATCGCGCGCGGCGTCGAAAGCGTCGCTAGCGCACAAGCGCGTTTACGCACCGTGCCGGAAGTCTCTCCTGTTACGCAAACCGCGGCGGCCGCGGTGCCCGCACATGGTGCGCCGTACGTAACGCATGCCGATCTACAAGAATGCATCGGCTTAGCGCTCGGCAGCCCGACGCGCTTCGGCAACATGGCGGCGCCGATGAAATATTTTCTCGATACCACCAGTCCGCTATGGTTGTCCGGCACCTTGGTCGGTAAACCGGCGGCGGTGTTCACCTCGACCTCCAGCGCGCACGGCGGACAAGAGACGACGTTGATCTCGATGATGCTGCCGTTGTTACACCATGGAATGACGGTG
>JAHFQD010000422.1 GCA_023266455.1 Candidatus Muproteobacteria bacterium | reverse complement strand
CGTGCAAGTACACGACGCATCTGATGTTGGACGCCTGGGCGAAACAAGTCGGTATCTCGGGTGCATGGGGACGGATCTTTTTCTTGTATGGACCGCACGAGCATGCCTCGCGTTTGGTGCGTTCGGTGGCGTCGTCGCTGCTGCGCGGTGAACCCGCGCTCTGTTCGCAGGGCATCCAGCGCCGCGATTTTCTGCATGTACAGGACGTCGCCGAAGCTTTTGTGAAATTGCTCGACAGTAGCGCCACCGGCGCGGTCAACATCGCTTCCGGCACGCCGCTGGCGGTCAGCGATATCGTTTGGCGTATCGCGGATCTTGTCGGGCGTCGCGATCTGATAAAGTTGGGCGCCATTCCCGGCGCGGAAAAAGAACCCTCGTTGGTCTACGCCGACGTCGGGCGCTTAAAGCAAGAAGTCGGCTTCGCGCCGCGTTTCGATCTCGATAGCGGTTTAGCGCAGACGATAGAGTGGATCAAACAAGGAAACTTATAACAGGCCTATGAAACTGACGATCGACACCGACGGCAAAACGCTCGCCGTCGAACAACAAGGCAAAACCGAACGTCTCGATTTATATTCGACGCGTGCATTCGAACTGATTTCGCAGGCGTGGTTAAAGGTCGGCTGGAACCAAAAGTATCCGTATACCTTCAGTTGGATGGGGCGACCGATCATCCAACTGCCAGAAGATATTATTCGCACGCAGGAAGTGATTTACCGGATTAAGCCCGACGTTATCGTCGAGACCGGTGTGGCGCACGGCGGTTCGCTGATTTTTTACGCCAGTTTGTGCAAGGTATTCGGTAAGGGGCGCGTCGTCGGCGTCGACATCGAAATCCGTCCGCACAATCGTAAAGCCATTGAAGCGCACGAACTGTCGTCGTACATCACCTTAATCGAAGGCAGTTCCACCGATGCCGCCATCGTGGGAAAAGTAAAATCTTTGATCAAGCCCGGCGAACGCGTGATGGTGATTCTCGATTCGAATCACACTAAGCAGCACGTGCTCGGCGAGCTCGAGGCGTATCACGCCTTGGTCGGCAAGGATTCTTACATCGTCGCCACCGACGGCAGCATGCAAGATCTGCACGACGTGCCGCGCGGCAAGCCGGAGTGGCGCAAAGACAATCCCACCGAAGCGGCGATCGAATTCGCTCAACGCAATCCGCAGTTCGTTATCGAGCAACCCGTTTGGCCGTTCAACGAGAGCGATCTCAAAGAGAACATCACGCACTGGCCGTCGGCGTGGCTGCGCCGGACGTGACGATCGCGTACGGTTTGTTCGGCTTCTGAATCGGAAAGCGCGATGATCTCCGTTCCTCGCCGCAGCATCCGCCGCAATATCGCGTTCAGCTTGGCTGGACAAGGCGTGTTGATGTTGTTGTCGTTGTTCGCCACGCACATGGTTTTCCGCCGTCTCGGCGCGGAGGTGCTTGGCATCATTGGTTTCGCCATCACGGTGTCGCAGCTATTGATCATCGTCTCGGAGATGGGCGTTTCGATCATGGTGACGCGCGAGGTGGCGGCGCATCGCGAAAGCGATCCAGATTACGTCCAGCAATTGGTGACGTCGGTGTCGGCGCTGTCGTGGATCGCGTTTCTGCTCGCGAGCGTCGTGGTGTTGATCGTCGCGCCTTGGCTTTTAGGTGATTGGCTGCGCTTGGAAAATACCGATTTGCCATCTGCGTCCTTGGCGTTTTTAATAATTTGTCTCTCGTTGCTATTGGCGATTCCGCGCAACATTTATGGCGCCGTCGTGTCTGGTTACGAGCGCATGGATTTATGGAACGTCGCCAACGTGTTGATGGTCGGCTTGCAGCAAGCGGGCATGGCGATCCTGCTCACGTTCGGCGGCGGCTTGTATCACGTGGCCGCTTGGTATGCGGTAACTGGTGTGTTTGGCATCGTCGCGTATATGTATCTCATCGGACGTATCGTCGGCGTCAAAGCGCTGATACCGATTTACCACCACACAACGATCCGGCGTAACTTGCGCTTCGGCGCGCATCTCTTCGGTAATTCGCTCGTCGGTTACATCACCACCCAAGTCGATCGATGGGTCATCGGCAAGTTCATGTCGGTAAGCGCGCTTGGGTATTACAGCTTTATCCAAAGCCTGCTCGGTAAAGGCGCGATCGTGCCAGGCGCGATCGCCAACGCCGCGTTTCCGGCGTTGTCCTCGCGCGTGACCCAGCCGCGCGAGACTTGGCAACCGCAGTATCAAAAATTGCATGATCTTTGCTGCTATATCTATGCGCCGGTATCCGCTGGTATCGCGATCCTCGGCGTCGTGGTGACCGCGGTCGTGTTCAATGCCGACGTCGCGCGTTCGATCGCGTTGCCATTGGCGG
>JAHFQD010000421.1 GCA_023266455.1 Candidatus Muproteobacteria bacterium | reverse complement strand
GCACCGAGGAATCTACCTGGGTTTGTACGAAGAGATTTTTCGGATCGTCGTTCGAATAATATTTTCCGCCGGCGCAAGCCGAGATTCCAACGATCGCAAGTAAAAGTAGGATCGACCGAGTCATCGAACAGCCTTTAGTTCTTGGTTATGTCTGGGCAACCGATGTTTTCGCCGGTGGCCCAGCCTTTAACGGCGCGATTCAGTGAGTCGGCGCCGCGCGAAGGTCCATAGACGACGATGCGGGTTCGGTTCTTATCGAGCGGCGTGACGTCGACAACTAGAAAATAATGACCGCCGACCGGTTCTTTGCCGGGAACGATGACGTTGCCTTGCATGTGGCGTTGCACGTGCAGTTCCACTTTGGCGTCGGTAGCGATGACGGTTGATTTATACGTTGTGAGAATATTCGAAGAACTGGTGTTGCTGCGCTCGATGGTGCGCACGTTGACGTTCAAACACTCCGGTGCTTTAGCCTGGAACGTTTTGGCCACGTCACGAAACGGACGATTGGCGTCGAAGTTCTGCACCGATCCCAGGAACGCGTGTGGAATTTCTTTGCGAAATTCGTCGGCGTTTTGCGGGAGCTGCATCGCGCAGCCGCTTAGAAACAAGACTACGACTATCGTTTGCCATTTCATCTTTTTATCTCCCTGTCGCACGGAAATAATGATCAGCGTTTGGCGATATCCACTGCTATAGCAATACGCGCTCAACGCCGCCGTTTTTCACCCGTTCCACGAAATCCTTCGACCAAGTTGCACCGAAGCGGTGACGCACGAGTTCGACCACGATGTAGTCCGTGTCCATTCCCGTGCTATCGGCGTAACGCGCGAGCCCTTGCTGGCATGACGGGCACGAGGTGAGGATCTTCACGTTACCGCCGTTCGCTTCTGGCGCGCCAGTGAGCTGTTGGATGTTTTTCTTGAGTTCTTCTTCCTTACGGAAACGCACCTGGGTCGCGATGTCCGGGCGCGAGACCGCGAATGTGCCCGATTCACCGCAGCAGCGGTCGGCGAGTTTCACGTCTTGGCTCATCAGTGTCGATGCGACTTTGAGCGGTTGATGTGTCTTCATCGGCGTATGGCAGGGATCGTGATACAGGTATTTCACGCCGTCGACGCCTTCGAGTTTGACGCCTTTCTCCATCAGATACTCGTGGATGTCGAGCAGGCGGCAACCGGGAAAAATTTTCTCGAATTGATAACGCAGCAATTGATCCATGCACGTGCCGCACGACACCAACACGGTTTTGATATCGAGGTAGTTGAGCGTGTTGGCGACGCGGTGGAACAACACCTGGTTGTCGGTCGAGATCTGATTGCCTTTCTTCTCGTCGCCGGAGGAGGTCTGCGGATAGCCGCAGCAGAGATAACCTGGTGGCAGCACGGTTTGGGCGCCGACGTCGTATAACATCGCTAGCGTTGCCAGACCGATCTGACTGAATAATCGCTCCGAACCGCAACCCGGAAAATAAAACACCGCGTCGGCATCGTCGCTGACGCGCTTCGGGTCGCGCAGAATGAAAACGTTCTTGGTGTCTTCGATGCCGATGGCGGCGCGCATGGTTTGCGACGACGTATCTTTCGGCAGCGGGCGTTTGATGAAATGCACCACTTGCGCTATGACCGGTGTGGTACCCGTGGTCGATGCGGGTCGCGTGGCTTTCTTCTCAAACGGTTTGGAAAACAGTTTGTACGCCAGGCGTTGCGCGCGGTAGCCCCAGCCGATCAAGGTCGAGCGCATGAGTTTGATCACCGCCGGATCGGTGGCGTTCAAGAACGCCATCGACAGCTTGGTGCCAAACGACAGATTTTTCTTACCGCGCTCGCGCAAGATGTTGCGCATGTGGATCGACACGTCGCCGAAATCGATATCCACTGGGCACGGTTTTTCGCAGCGGTGGCACACGGTGCAATGGTCGGCGATGTCGTTCATCTCGTCGAAGTGGCGAATCGAGATGCCGCGCCGAGTTTGCTCTTCGTACAGGAACGCTTCGATGATCAAGCCGGTCGCAAGAATTTTGTTGCGCGGCGAATACAGCAGATTCGCGCGCGGCACGTGCGTGGTGCAAACCGGTTTGCACTTGCCGCAGCGCAAGCAGTGTTTGATCGAGTCGTTGAGCGCGCCGAGCTCGCTCGCTTCGAGAATCAATGCTTCTTGTTCCACCAAGCGCAGCGATGGCGTATACGCACCGTCGAGCGTAGCGCCGGGCATCAACTTGCCGCGATTGAAATGACCTTGCGGGTCGACTTCTTTTTTGTAGCGCACGAACGCGTCGATCTCTTTCGGATCGAGGTAATGCAACTTGGTGATGCCGATGCCGTGTTCGCCCGAGATCACGCCACCAAGCTGGGT
>JAHFQD010000420.1 GCA_023266455.1 Candidatus Muproteobacteria bacterium | reverse complement strand
GATACGCTCATCTTCAGCGGTACCCCCGAAGATTCGACGCTCTATCAAACGTTGTTGCAGCCCTTCGTGCAGTACCTCGCACAGTGCACAGATAAAAAAGTAAATTTCATCTCGGTTAAATCAAACGCCGAAGAAATTGAATTGATGCGCGAGGGAAAAATTCATATCGGTTCGTTCTCTACCGGACCCACCGGTTATGCCGTTAATGTCGCCGGCGCGGTGCCGTTCGCGGTGCGCGGTAAAGGCAGTAAATCGTGGGGCTACAGCATGCTCGTCATCGTGCGCCGCGACAGTAAATTTAAAAAAATCGCCGATCTTAAAGGTACGGTGATCGCGCACACGTCCGCGTCGTCGAACTCGGGAAATTTGGTGCCGCGCGCGCTCTTACCGAGACTCGGTTTAGTGCCGGACAAGGACTACACCGTTTTCTATTCTGGGCGCCACGACAACTCGATCATGGCCGTCAAAGCGGGCGACGTCGACGCCGCGGCAGTGGCCTCCGATGTTTTGCATCGCCTCGTGGAACGCGGTGACGTCGACGAGAACACCTTCCGCGTGCTTTACACCAGCGTCCGGTTTCCGTCGGAAACAATCGTGCACGCGCATAATTTGGAACCGGGGCTACGCGACAAAATACGCCAATGCTTCTACGACTACCGATTCACCGGCGAAATGCAGCGTGCCTTCGACGGCGCCGATCGATTTTTAGAGGTGACTTATAAAAAGGATTGGGACATCGTACGTCTCGTCGCGACGACCGCGGGTCAACGCTTCGATCGCACCTGGTACCAAAAAGAGTTGCGACGCGAACAAGATAAACAGCGCGAAACGTTCCGGTAGCCTCGCCTACTTCGCATCACGGCAACGGCGATACGTAAACCCGAAACGCATGCCGACTCTCCCACGCGGTCGGCAACGGGTGCCCCGCGTCGTCGAGCGGATAAATTTTTCAATTGTTACCGTTGACCGTCGTCTTGTCGTAGTCGAAATAATTTACCGCAACGACGTTATACGATGGCGCGACATCCCGCATCCAAACGGCCAATTGCCGAAACCATTCGGCCTTCGAATGACGTGCTGCCGCGCAGGCGTTGGGCTCGCTGCTGCCGGTCTCGCCGACGATGTAGGGTTTCTCGATATGCGCGACGGCGCGGATCGCCGCCATCGTTTCTTGTCGCACCTGTGTTGGTGTACGCCAAGAACAATGACCGTCGCTCTGACTCCGGTTGTAACCATCATCGCCAACATATTCCGCGTTGTCGTTGCCGGGATACCAATCGGCGTACGACATCGCGCCATTGATCAATCCATTCGGGCACCAAAAGAACGGCAGCGCTGGGAACACCGCGCGCATGACGCCGCGAACATGCCACCAAGCTGGACGAAATTGTTCCATCGTATTGCCATACGGATTGCCTGACCCGAAGCCCCAGGCATACCAACCGCCGTTGGCCTCGTGCAACGGCCGGACGATCAATTCATGTCCGGGATGCGCGTCCTGCCATGTGCGCATCTGACGGGCGATACGCCGCAGATCGTCGTCCTGTCTGCCGGCGGCGATATGCGTTAGAGAATCCCAAATTTCGAGCGTTACGATATGACGACTAACGCCGCACGTTATTTCATGATCCAGTAGCGCCGTATCCAAGTTCTGCGCCTGGCTCATATAAGAAGTATTCCAAGCGATTCGGGAGAGGCCCATATCCGTCAGCGTTCGATCGAGTAGATCGGCGTTATCCGCGTTGGTGGCCAATGACGGCACGGGATAAGTCGTCGCGCCAAATGCGTTCGCGTCCATCAGGCCAAACGCTATGCAGGCGATGGAACAACGCATCGCCCAACGTTGGACGAATTTTTTATTAGTCATCGTCTTTGATTCTTAAATGCATGACGAGTATTGTAACGAAAGCGATATTGGCATCTGCTACACTTCCATCTGTTTAAAAATGGCTTCGCTTTCAAGGACAGGAGCTTTTTTTCATGAAAATACTTAGAGTTTCCGCAGCAAGTGCGTTACTCGCGATTTCGATGCTGTCCTACGCGGACGATGCCTGCCGTCACCGCGGCGAACTGGATGCACCCTACTGCGACGCCGACAACGATCTCGTCGCCGATGCGCCGAAGAACACCACCGCCCTCAAAAATCCCGATACGCTCATCTTCAGCGGCACCCCCGAAGATTCGACGCTCTATCAAACGTTGTTACAGCCCTTTGTGCAGTACCTCGCCCAATGCACAAATAAAAAAGTAAATTTCATCTCGGTTAAATCAAACGCCGAAGAAATTGAATTGATGCGCGAGGGAAAAATTCATATCGGTTCGTTCTCTACCGGACCCACCGGTTATGCCGTTAATGTCG
>JAHFQD010000419.1 GCA_023266455.1 Candidatus Muproteobacteria bacterium | reverse complement strand
CATGCACGAGGAGGGCGCGAAGGCGCGCGACGCGGCGATCAAAGCCATGAAAGAAGTCAGCGGTCCGGTGATCGCGATCGTGCTGGTGCTGTGCGCGGTGTTCGTGCCGATCGCGTTCTTGGGCGGTCTCACCGGCGAGTTGTATCGCCAATTCGCGGTGACGATTTCGTTGGCGGTCGTGATCTCGGGGTTCGTGGCGTTAACGTTGACGCCGGCCTTGTGCGTATTGATTCTTAAACACGAACACAAACGCTCGAATAAATTTTTCGATTGGTTCAACGATCGGTTCCACCATGTCACCGGGCTGTACGCCAACGGCGTCGCGCGGATGATCCGCCGCGGTGGTATCGGTTTGGCCTTGTTCGTCGGCATGGTGATTGTCGCCGCAGGCTTGTGGAAAATGACGCCGAGCAGCTTGGTGCCGGACGAAGACCAAGGCTATTACATCGCCGCCGTAATTCTCCCCGACGGCGCGACGCTCGAACGTACCGATAAAGTGGTGGCGAAGGTCATCGAGCAGATCAAATCCAATCCGGCCAACGAAAACGCGGTGGCGTTTACGGGGTTCGATTTTCTTGGCGGTTATTTCCGCAACAATGCGGCGACTATCTTCGTCACGCAGAAAAATTGGGACGAGCGCCACGTCACGGGTAAACAACTCGTCGGCGAATTGTTCATGAAGACCGCCGGCATCAAAGAAGGACTTGTGCTCGCGTTCACGCCGCCGCCGATCTTCGGCATCGGCCAAGCCGGTGGTTTCGAGTTCTATCTGCAGCATCAAGGCGACGGTGGTGCTGCGCGCTTGGCCGAAGTTATGGGCCAGTTCCTGCAGCGCGCCAATAGCGATCCAGTGTTGGCCGGTGTGCAAACGCTGTGGCGCCCGAATGCGCCGCAGTTATACGTCGACGTCGATCGCGAAAAAGCGAAAGCCTTAGGCGTACCGTTAAACGAGTTATACGGCACCCTCTCGGCTACGCTCGGTACCTATTACGTCAACGACTTCAATAAATTCGGCCGCACCTGGCAGGTATTGATGTCCGCCGAACCGGAGTATCGCAAGCGGCCCGATGACGTCGGCGATATCTATGTACGTTCCGCCAAGGGCGACATGATCCCGCTGCGTTCGCTGGCGTCGGTACGTTACACCGCCGGCCCGGACTCGCTCTCGCGCTTCAACAATTTGCCGGCAGTGAAATTGCTCGGCCAAGGCGCGCCCGGCGTATCGTCGGGGCAGGCGATCGAAGAAATCGAAAAGATTGCCAGAGAAGTGTTGCCGGCCGATTTCACGTTTGATTGGGGCGGCGCGTCGTATCAAGAAAAGAAATCCAGCGGTACGTCGACATTGGCGCTGGTGCTCGCGGTCATCATGGTATTTTTTATTCTCGCGGCGCAGTACGACAAGTGGTCGCTGCCGGTGACGGTATTGATGGCGTTGCCTTTTGGTACTTTCGGTGCGCTCGCGGCGGTGTGGTTGCGCGGGTTCACCAACGACGTGTATTTCCAAATCGGTCTGGTGACCTTGCTCGGCTTAGCGGCGAAGAACGCGATTCTGATTGTCGAGTATGCGCTGCTGAAATATCACGAGGGTTTCTCCGCGTCGGCGGCAGCGCTCGAAGCCGCGCGCTTACGCTTCCGTCCGATTCTCATGACCTCGCTCGCGTTCATCTTCGGCGTGTTGCCGCTCGCGATTTCTTCCGGCGCTGGCGCCGGTGCGCGCCAGTCGGTCGGCACTGGCGTGATGGGCGGCATGTTGGCGGCGACGTTCTTGGCGATCTTTTTCATTCCGGTGTTTTTCAAACTCATCACCGATAAACATCTGACGGAAAAACGCTCGACCAAAGAGTTGCAAGCTGAAATCGATCATCACAAGCATCTGGAAGAAAACAAAACCGTGCATAACCCCCATATCGCGCCGCGGCGTAAGGAGGACGGCGATCATGCGTAAACAGCTACCCGTTGTCTTCGTCGGTCTCACGGCGATTATGTTGAGCGGCTGCTGGAGCTTAGCGCCGAGTTATCAACGTCCGCCGATCGAGCTGCCTGCCGGTTGGGGTACACAAGAAGGGCAGGACGCCTCGGCGTTCGGCCGACAGTGGTGGAGAATTTTCGAGGACGATCAGCTCAACGAGCTGGTCGATGAAGCCTTGACCAATAATGCGAATTTGCAGATCGCGCTGGCGCGCGTTGATGAAGCGCGGGCGTTATTGGGATTGAGTCGATCGAATCAATTTCCCGCGATCGACGCCAATTTAGCCCGCAGTCGCAGCGAATCCTCGTTGCGCACAGCGACGCCTTTGCCGCCGGGTACACCGCGCGAGTCGGATAGTTATCGTGCGACGGCGAACGTGTCTTATGAAGTC
>JAHFQD010000418.1 GCA_023266455.1 Candidatus Muproteobacteria bacterium | reverse complement strand
TGCGGTGTGGCGCGGACGTAACGTTTAAACCGATTTGAATCGCTACACCGACTTCGAAAACACCGAATGCGATGCGCAGCGCTTTCGTCGGCATGAAGTCCGCGATCACCGCGCCGAGTAAGCCGCCGCCGATAATGCCGGGCGCGAGTTGACGGAATATCTCCCACATCACCGCGCCGCGTCGGTGATGTGCGTAGATCGAAGAAATCGACGTAACGACGATTGTCGCGAGCGTAGTACCGATCGCGATATGCACGTAATTCGTTGGAGACATGCCCGCGGCGAGAAACGATAAGGACAGAGCCGGCACGATGATCAAACCGCCACCGACGCCGAACATCCCCGCCATGATGCCGGCAAAAACGCCGACGATTAAATAAAGAAGAATCGTATCCATCGTCGGCGTAAGTTTATGCCAGTAACGCGACGATGAAGTACATGACCATCCACGAATAAATTCCCGCCAATACGTCGTCGAGCATCACACCAAATCCACCGCCGATGCGTTTATCGAGCAGACCAATAGGAAACGGTTTAACGATGTCGAACAACCGAAACAACGCGAAGCCAATGCCGACCCACAACCACCCCGCCGGGGCCATAAACATGGAAATAAGATAGCCGACGATCTCATCCCAAACGATACCAGGCGCATCTGATTTGCCGAGATCGCGCTCAGCAACACCACACAACCAGATACCAAGCACGAACATCGCCAACGTAACAAGCGCGTAAGCGAGCCATCCGAATTCGCGCAGCAATAAATAAATCGGCACGGCGACCAAGGTGCCGCATGTTCCCGGCGCGTAGCGCGCGTAACCAGCGCCGAAACCGAACGCCACGAAATGAATTAAACGTCGACCGAGAGATTTGCTGCGTCGCGAAGGCAAGGAGTGATCTCGATTAAGATGGCGTCATGTCTAGGCTAGGACAGAATCGCGCGAACGAAGCATTTTGTTGGGAGCGAACTACTGCCGGACCGCCGACGTCGCTTCCGCTTTATAGGTGTAATCGCGTATCCCTTCGCAAATGGTAATGCGATATTCGCTGAAGAAACGTTCTTTGCCCTGTTGTTGCGCTTGCCGATGTTCAGGATGCGCGCGCCAGGTGGCGAGCGTTTCGTGTGATTCGAATTCGACAATGGTTACGTTCTCGCCATCGGCGGAAACATATTCGCTATAAGAAACGAAACCGGGCATCGACGCCGCGAGTTCGAACATGCGCGTACCGATGCGGTTGATTTCTTCTTCGACGCCGGGGTTTAAACGCGAACGGAATATCGTAACGACCATGGTGATTCCTTGAATTTGGTTCGACAACTTTTAAATCTTTTCGCCCGTCTTCCCTAACAACATCGAATAAACCTCGTGCGGCGACCAAGTGGGGTCTCCGGGAACTAAGGACGAAGACTTCTGCACTAACACTAGCTTTCCATATGTCTTCTGCAGATATTCTTCTTTGTGCATCAACGATTCGAGACCGTAGTTGACCGCGTCGCGGTTGGCAAAGTTAACGTGTTCCCAAATAAAATACACATCACGCAACGACGGCCGTCGACCGGCGATAAATTCCTGCGGCGCGACGCAGCGCCAGAGATAGCCCGAATACACCGACGTGCGCCCGCTTAAAGGTTCGATGCCGTGCTCGGGGTTGCCCTCATCTAGCCACAAACAATAATCGAGCAAACCGCCAAGCAACTCGACAGCGCGTTGATCGACACTGCCTTGGAAATCTCGTCGATGTCCGAGAATGCCGGTGATCTTGGCGTCGATCCCACCCCATCTTCCCTTGGCGTCGATGTAGTCGCGCAGCTTCTGGGCTTTTTCGCGTGGAATTAAAACCGGAATCGAATCGGCTTCATCGCCGTCGCCGAGTTGCGCAATGAAGCACGGGCGTTTCTGTGACGTTTCCCAGTGATCCAGATCCCACGTGAAGTCCCACGATGGACCCCACAAATCGAAACCAGTGAATAACCATTGCTGGATACCGTCGCGCCACTCGACATTCGATCCAGTGGACTTACTATGTTTATCCCACCACCCGGCTGACAACAGCGCGCACGGAAACAGTGTGCCGGTGACTTTAATCGGTTGCGGCTTCGGCGGGAATTCGTGCGAATTGAGATACTCTTTAAGCTTGTCGAGCGTAACGTCCGCGGTCTCGCCGCTCTCCCACTTCCCCTGCGGCTCGCCAGTAAATGCGCTGTAGGTCTTTGGACCGATGGCGTTCATGTAAATCGTGACGTCGCGTCCGGCGTAGAGATGGTTGACGTCGATATCGGCCGGGTCTTTCTGCTCGGATTCGTTCATGGCGGTAGCGGTTTCCGCTACCGCAACGTAGGGTTTGTGGTGCGCAGCCCTTT
>JAHFQD010000417.1 GCA_023266455.1 Candidatus Muproteobacteria bacterium | reverse complement strand
GAGGGCGGCGCCGAGTTGTTTTGTCCGTATCAACATGATGGGTCTCCTTACAAGTGATGAAAGATTAAGCGAATGAAACTGTTCATGACCGGATGCTCGCGGCACATGACATTGCCATTTTCACGATGAGACCCAAATCAAACCGCCAAAGTTCCGAATAGCGGCGATGATGACGACGGATAAAAAATTTTTCAGCGGGGAGAACGGCGCACTACGTCCGATTAGCGGTGTATCTTCTGCAGAGAGAAGCGCGGCGTTAATCACGCCGCGCTTATTCAGTTATTTCACCGATAAATTGTTTTCTACTTTTTTCACACCTGGTATGTCGCGCGCGTTTTCTTCGGCGCGAAGTTTTTCTTTCTCGCCGGTGACGACGCCATCAAGCTGAACCGTTCCTTGAATCGTCGTGACGTGAATCTGGAACGTTCGCGTTATCGGGTCATCGAGCAGTTTGCTTTTTACTTTCGTCGTGATGACCGAGTCGTCGACGAATCCACCCGCGGTTTGCCCCGCGCCGGCGCAGGCGCCGAGAAGTGTCACCGAAACCAACGTCAACAACCGTACTGCTTTTTTAATCTCCATAGGCATGGCTTTTTTCCCATTAGTGAAAAAATTAGCGGAATTATAAGCCCGTTGTCCGTGCCTGAAATCCCGTATATCGGAGGCCGACTATAATTTGTCTTGTCTCCTTCACAAATACGGGGTGGCGGGACGATGTGGAAGCGTGTACTGCTGGCCGTCTGTCTGGTCTGGGGTTCGTACGCCTGGTGGACGACGCGTGCGCTCAGCCGAGATCCCGGCGTGTTGGCCCCCGCCATACCGATCCAAGAGGCGGCATCGAACGTAAAACCGTTCGACTACAAGAAGTATCGCATTACCCCTTTAGCCCAATATTCAATCGAAGCGCGCGTGTTGGGTCGCGAGGATTACCATTTGGGTCGTGAAAGCGACGTATCGCCGATGGACCTGGCCCTCGGCTGGGGGCCAATGTCGGACGATAAGGTGTTGGGCAAGGTTCATATCAGTCAGTCGAACCGGTTTTATTATTGGACCGTTCAGGAATTCCCGATTCCGCGCGAGAGTATCGAAACCAACAGCGCTAATACGCATTTGATCCCCGCGGACGCGACGGTCGCGCGCAAGTTGAAGCAAATAAAGAAAGGACATATCGTACGGCTTCGAGGTTATCTAGTACGCGTGGACGCGGCGGATGGTTGGCATTGGATCAGCTCGCTCGCGCGCAACGATGTCGGCGATGGTGCCTGTGAACTGTTATGGGTTCAGGATGTGGCGATGCGTTGAAGCGCGTGTTGTCGCGCCGGTAATTCTTTGTTTTTTCCTCGCGGCTTGTCACAAGCCCGCAACCCCACAAGCCCAAATACGCACGACGATCACACAAGCCGAAGAAGCGGTGGCGCAAAAAGACATTGCCGCGCTTAAGGCGATGGTGTCGGATAAATTCAACGACCCTGAGGGGCACGACAAGAAAGCCGTAGAGTCGATCGTGCGCTACTACTTCATGCGCAACGAGTCGATTCATCTATTCACTCGTGTACGCAAAATCGACGTCGCCGACGACACGCATTTGCAAACGTCGGTTTATGCCGCGATGACGAGCGAACCAATAAAGAGCGCGCAAGAATTGGAAGGCCTACGCGCCGATCTTTACCACTTCGAATTTTTCTTCGCTAAAGAAAGCGGGCACTGGCGCGTGATCAAGGCGGAATGGCGCCCGGCGGAATTGATCGACTTCCTGTGAGATAGAACGACGACGGTTACGCGGATTCGGTTTTGTCTTTTTTGATCATCGCGTATGCCGAGTGGTTGTGAATCGATTCAAAATTTTCCGATTCGACCACATAGGCGTCGATACGCGCATCGGCGTTGAACTTGACCGCGATGTCGCGCACCATGTCTTCGACGAACTTAGGATTGTCGTACGCTTGTTCGGTCACATACTTCTCGTCGGGACGCTTGAGTAAACCGTACAACTCGGCACTCGCCTGTTTTTCCACGATGTCGATAAGATCTTCCACCCAGACGAAATCGTTAGTACGCACGGTGACGGTAACGTGCGAGCTCTGGTTGTGGGCGCCATAGTTGGAGATTTCTTTGGAGCAGGGGCACAGGCTGGTAACCGGGATAACGACTTTAGTCGTCATCACGTAGCCGCCGTCGCGAATTTCGCCGAGGAAGCTGACTTGGTAATCCATCAAACTCTTCACGCCCGAAACCGGCGCGGCTTTGTTGATGAAGTACGGGAAACTCATTTCGATGTGACCGACGTCGGCTTCCAACCGATGCGCCATTTCCGTCAGCATGTCTTTAAACGACTCGACGGAAATTTCTAGGTCATGCGAGTTCAGGAT
>JAHFQD010000416.1 GCA_023266455.1 Candidatus Muproteobacteria bacterium | reverse complement strand
ACGCCAACAGCAGCGGATCGAGGAAAAACCAAGCGGCGATTACCCAAATCACCACCGTGGAGCACGCGATCGCCAATCCCCGTCGAGGGTGCGCCAAATAACGGCCGGAGAGAAAGCTACCAAGGCCGGAGAACATCAACATACCGGCGAGAACGACGGCAAAGCCGTAAGTTCGATCGTTCAACAAGAACGAGGCTTTCTCGATCAGATAGATCTCAAGGAACAAGAAACCAAGCCCCAGGCCAGCGAAATAGAGAACGGCTTCGAATAAGGTGTCAGTACGCGGACGTTGCGCGCGCCACCGTAACAGCGGCAGCCATAAAATCGCGCAGGCGATTAATATCGACTGCACTAGCACCGCGACGTTGATCAGCAATCCCAATTCTTCGCGTGGAATCAGCGCTATTTTCTTCAGCACGCTTTTCAATTCCGGCAATCGCAGTACCGAATAGAAAAATGGCCGATCGTGTGTAGACGCATCGACTTTAAAAAAGTGTCCACGTACGAATGCGTCGTGTTCTGGCGAAAACAGTTTGAGGCTCTCCTCCATCAACGCGTCCGAGGCTTTATCGCCACTGGATAAAATCGTCTGCGATTCGAACGACACCAAGGGTAAGTCGTTCCAAATTTCGATTTTCTTCGGATCGATGCCTTTGAAATACGAGGTATCGAATGAACGCTTGGCGGAGAACTCGCGCATTTGCGCGATGTCTTTCGCGCTAAACGGGCGCGGTGATACGAGGATGCGTACGTTCCAGCTGGAGCGATACACCATAATGTGGTCCTGCGGTTGTTGCACGCCGTTCGCGAGCAAGGCCACACGTACCGTCTCTAACATCTTCACAGCGTAAACTGTGAATTCACGGATTGAAACCGGAATCGATATCACGCCGTCGTCTTTCGCGGCGTGCAAATAACGTTGTATCGCCTCGGCGGTAAACGCGAACTTATTAGCATCCGATTGATTGAGAAAATCCGAGGCGATATCGACAACGTCGTAACGCCGCTCTTCGCTCAACGTCGACATCGCGGGCGAGGCATGCAGAAATTCCACGCGCGCATCCGCCAGCGCATGCGCCACCGGGTTGTCGCGCTGCCGACGTAGTAAGGAATACAAGGTTTCGTCCGGTTCAAGCGCGGTGACAGCGCTAGCACCTTGCGACAGCACCTCACGCACACGAAATCCACCGCGGGTACCGATCAGCAGCGCCGATGCGTGTGGCCGCAATTGATAGGGAAACGCATCCAACGTCGCGCGGACATACGTTTCGTTATAGGCGCCAGGTTTTGGCAGCGACGTCACACGATTGCCGTCGTTGTACAAGCCGTAAGTTAACGGCGGCGCGGCGGCACCGAGTAGCGAAGCGTCGTTCGAAAAATCGGTATCAAGACGCTCTGTAAAATTGTCGAGCACCAAGAAATAACCGCGCGGTGAACGAATCTCTTGTGCGACCCGGTTGCCCTGGACATGCAACGCCGCATAGATGCCTTTATATTCGTTGAAATCGGCGTGGTTGAATTCCAACAAACTGATCTCGCAAGCTGCTACCAACGCCACCAGCACGACGACAAACGTCTTAGGACGCTGCCGCACCTTCGCTGGTTGATGGTAGAACGCCGACACCGCGAGTAGAGGCAACAACGCGGTGAGCAATAGGAACGGATGTACCCAGAACATCAACACCAGCACTAATAAAGCGCCCGCACCCGCACC
Organism: Candidatus Muproteobacteria bacterium; assembly: GCA_023266455.1. Taxonomy (GTDB): domain Bacteria; phylum Pseudomonadota; class Gammaproteobacteria; order Acidiferrobacterales; family Sulfurifustaceae; genus JAHFQD01. The sequence continues at coordinate 655 of JAHFQD010000416.1, read as the reverse complement.
GGCGAGATCCGCGGCGTAAATGCGTGGGATCGCGTCTTGGTAAGAAAGAAAGTACAAACCGATATAAAGGCCCGTTAGAAAATAAAACGGAAATAACGCCGCGTAGTATTTCCAAATATTCAACAGCTGATCGAACCACGCCTGCGGATTCTGAAATTCGAGCGGGTTGAACGGAACCAAGGTCGTCAGGTGTAACCCCATTGCGGCTGTGATCAACAGCAATAATGGCGTGACGAACAATAATTTTTCCGTGTGTTTCGTGAAATGGTCTTTGAACAAACTCAGTACCACGCCGCTCACGGCAAAGCCGACCATGGTGATGGAAATCACCCAATAGCCATACTCAGACCAACTCGCGATAGAAAAATAACGCGTGAGCGCGATCTCGAAGCCAACAGCGGCAGCCGAGACGAGAAACAACGGTAGTAAAATAACGCGCGGTCGCGTCATTGGTGATCGGCGGCGTTCGCGCCGGCAGCGGTAAGACCTACTTGTCGCAAAAGAAAGTCCTCTAGTAATTTATTGAAGCGCTCGGCGTTGTCCACGAACAACGCGTGGCCGGCATCTTCGAATATCTCGATGCGCGCTTCAGGTCGATTCTTTTTAAAGTTTTCCGCTTGACCGCGAAAACGAGGCGTCACGGCGTACAAGATTG
>JAHFQD010000086.1 GCA_023266455.1 Candidatus Muproteobacteria bacterium | reverse complement strand
GATAGGCCGCGTCTTGCGCGTCGAATACGTCGGTCGCGGGCATGGACACCACGCGCACGTGCTTGCCGCTCGCGGCGAGCAACTTTTGCGCATCCATCGCCAAACTGACTTCGGAACCGGTGGCGATCAGAACCGCGACCGGCTTGCCGTCGGCCGCTTCGGACAACACATAAGCGCCGCGCGCAATCTGCTTGAGCTGCTCGTCGTTACGCGGTTGATGCGGCAGATTTTGGCGCGAGAATATCAACGACGTCGGTCCATGGCGTTCGATCGCTAACTTCCAGGCGATCGCCGACTCGACGGCGTCGCAAGGACGCCAGACCGACATGCCGGGGATCAAACGCAGCGTGGATAAATGCTCGATCGGCTGGTGGGTCGGACCGTCTTCGCCTAAGCCGATGGAATCGTGCGTGTACACCAGCAACACGCGCTGTTGCATCAACGCCGCCATGCGCACAGCGTTGCGCGCATAGTCGGAGAACACCAGGAACGTGCCGCCGAATGGAATAAATCCGCCGTGTAAGGCCAGGCCGTTCATGATCGCGGTCATGCCGAATTCGCGCACGCCGTAATAGATGTAATTGCCGTCGGACACGGTGTTGCTGATGCCGCGCGCGTCTTTGCCCATCGTCAAATTGGAACCGGCGAGATCCGCCGAACCGCCGATCATTTCCGGCAGCAACGGCGCGTAGGCGTTGATCGCGTTCAAACTCGCTTTGCGCGAGGCGATGGTCTCAGCTTTCGCCGCTGTCGCTTTGATGTAGTCGAATGCCTTGGCTTCCCAATTCGCCGGGAATTCGCCGTCGAGACGGCGCTCGAACTCGGCGGCCAACTGAGGATGCGCTTTTTTATACGCCGCGAATTTATCGTTCCAAGACTTCTCCGCCGTCACACCATCGGCGCGCGCGTCCCACGCGGAATAAATTTCTTTCGGAATCTCGAACTCTGCGTACGGCCATTCCAAATTTGCACGCGTAGCCTTGATCTCATCCGGGCCAAGCGGGGCGCCATGCGCATCGTGCGAGCCGGACAAGTTCGGCGCGCCGTAACCGATCACGGTCTTGCAGCAAATCATCGACGGCTTGTCGTTGATCGCGCGCGCGGACAAAATCGCGCGCCGCACAGATTCGCCGTCGTGACCGTCGACATCGCGGATCACATGCCAACCGTAAGCTTCGAAGCGCTTCGGCGTGTCGTCGGTAAACCAACCTTCGACGTGACCGTCGATGGAAATGCCGTTGTCGTCGTAGAACGCGATCAGCTTGCCGAGACCTAACGTACCGGCGAGCGAGCAGACTTCATGCGAGATGCCTTCCATGAGGCAACCATCGCCGAGGAAGACGTAGGTGTAATGATCGACGATATGCAAGCTGTCGCGATTGAACGTGCCAGCGAGAATTTTTTCCGCGATCGCCATACCGACGGCGTTCGCCAAGCCTTGGCCGAGCGGTCCGGTCGTGGTTTCAACGCCCGGCGTTTCGCCGTATTCGGGATGACCCGGCGTCTGCGAATGCAGTTGGCGGAAATTTTTAATCTGTTCCAGCGGCAAGTCGTAGCCGGTGAGGTGCAGCAAGGCGTACAACAACATCGAGCCGTGACCGTTCGAGAGTACGAAGCGGTCGCGATCCCACCATTTAGGATTCGCCGGATTATGTTTGAGGAAATCGCGCCACAAGACTTCGGCGATATCGGCCATGCCCATGGGCGCGCCCGGATGACCGGAGTTCGCCTTCTGGACCGCGTCCATGGCGAGCGCACGAATCGCATTGGCCGCTGTGCGGCGATCGACGGATACCTGACCCTTTTTTTCGACCGGGGGAACCGGGGATTTCACAGTCATTCTTGGCTGGATGGGGGGTGAAATCAGCGTTGTCCAACTGCTGTAGCGCCCTTACGCCACGGCGGCCGAGGAGGCGCGATTTTCTCTCACGCGACGGTTGGGGGCAATAGATTTACGCTAAAAATTCGCCATGCCATGGTTCTATCTAGATACCGGCCGACATTTACCGCTTTATGAAATTTCCCCGCACCTTTTCGACCGGGTATTTCTCCGCGTTGCGGTCGATCTTGCGATCGGCGGCGTCGAATAAATCGATTTCCAAGATATCGCTCAGCCGCACCAGATAGATGAAAACATCCGCCACCTCTTCTTCGACCGCCCAGTGTTGCTCGGGCGTCAGGTGCATGGATTCCTCGGGGGTGAGCCATTGGAAATTTTCCACCAGCTCCGCCGCCTCCACGATCAACGCGGTCGAGACGTTCTTCGGCGTGTGGTAACGCTGCCAATCGCGCTCGGCGGTGAATTGGCGCAAACGTTGTTTGAGCGCTTCGAGTTTTTCCATGTGCTTACTCGCCTCGCCACTTGATCGAACAACCCATGCTCGGAATCTGCTCTTGCGGACCACGACCCGTGTCGGCAATTTGTTTCATCGCTTCGTACAAATCGCGGCGCGCATTCGGTGTCGCGTCTTTGCGCGATTCGTCTAAGCGACCTCGATACTGCAGTTTAAGATCAGCGTTGTATCCGAAAAAATCCGGCGTGCACACGGCGCCGTAACGCTTGGCGATGTCTTGCGTTTCATCAAACAAATAGGGAAATGGATAGCCGCAATCACGCGCGACTTTCTTCATGTTGTCGAACGAATCTTCCGGATAGTCCATCGGATCGTTCGAACTGATCGCCGCGACGCCGATGCCGAGTTTCTGTAAATCGCGTGCATCGCGGATAATGCGTTCGCGCACCGCTTTCACGTAGGGGCAATGATTGCAAATGAACATCAACAGCAGTCCCTTCGGTCCGCGACAATCGGCGAGACGCCACCGCTTATCGTCGACGCCGGGCAAGTCGAAGTCGATCGCCGGTTTACCGAAATCGCACACGGGCGTTTGCAAAAGCACCATGAATACCTCCTGTTGATAACTGCATGATCCCATCTCGGCGCTTATTATGCGGCCCAGCGGCGGCAGCCGTCACCCGGCTATAGTTCCCTCTATGACTGCGCAAAGCATGGCCGGGCGGTTACGGCGTTTCGCCTTCGTTATTGGTTGCGCATGGCTAATGCCTGTGCTGGCCAGCGCCGCCGACGCACCATTGATAGTGCTGATTCAACCGAATCAAGGCGAAGAAGAAACGCGCCAGGTTTTTAAACCGCTATTGAATTATCTCGAGAAAGCCACCGACACGCGCTTCACATTGCTGGTCCGTTCCAATTTTCTATCGCATTGGGAAACCGTGCGACGCAACAAAGGGTACGACCTGGTATTCGACGATGCGCACTTCACCGATTACCGCGTACAAAAATTCGGCTTCCGTTTATTAGCCAAGATCAGCGGCACCACGAGTTACTCCGTCGTCATTCCCGGCAACCAACGCACCTACGACCCGTTCGAACTCGCAGGCAAGAAAATCGCTTCTTTCGGACCGCCGAGCATCGGCGTCGCGCGCTTGAACGCGCTGTTCCCCAATCCCGCACGCCGGCCAGCGATAATCGAAGTCAGTACAACACGCGAAGCGTTGGCGCTGTTGGCGCAGAACAAAGTGCATGCCGCCATCTTGCCGACCACCAGCGTCAGCGCCAACGTCGCGCGCGGCGACGTGCGCCTGTTGACGACGACCGAACCGACGCCGTCGATGGCGCTATCCGCCTCACCGCGGGTGTCCGCGACCCTGCTCACCAAAATCCGTAGCGCCCTCTTTTTCGCCCCGCAATCGGAAGAGGGTCGACGCATGCTGCAGCAGATCAACGTCGAACGCTTCGAGCCGGCCACACCGGAAACGTACGCGGGTCAGCGTCGGATATTGAAAGAGTACTGGGGTTATTGAATCTCAGTGCACGACGAAAGCGTAATGCGACTGAACAGTCGCCGATGGTAATTCATAGCCATACACCGCTACTTTGGCGATCGCACCTTCAAAAAAAGAATTTAGCGTGGCGGTGCCTATGCGAAACGGCGCGGTGCCATTACCTGGCACGATGCCGTAATTGATAAGCGCATTTTGCGCACGCAATACGCCATTTTTATAAATTTTGGTATAGCCGGTAGGATACGTGGCATTGGTGTTAACAGTATTAATTACCAACACGTAATGAATCCACTCACCGACCATTATCGGATCTTGGAAATAACTGCCTGCGCCTAATCCGCCGCTAAGATTGTTGGCATAACCGCTAATGCGGTTTGGTCGGGGCGGATTAATTCCATCCGCCACCCAATCCGCATCGTGTGAATAGATACGGCACACATACTCTGAATTACCATGCGTATTCTTGCCGATGAAATACACGTATGGCGCAGTGGCGGTTTCGGTATGAGGAAAATTCAACACATCCGGACGAATCCATGTTTCGATCGTCAAAACACCGCTGGTGGGAACGCTAAGATCGTCATGATCGGCAACTTCGACGTACTGACTAACGCCGTTGAAAACAGTGGCGCTATCGCCATTCGGAAACGTCGTCCGTGCAGGATTATTATGCGCTACGCCATCATACCCGTGACCCGTGAGATCCGGCGCGGTGTTGCCACCGGATAAAGGTAAATACAACACCGGACCATCTGCCAAAATATGTAAATCGTAGGCACTAGTAGAACTTTGTGCCCCCGAGGAATTATTCGTGGTATTGCCGCTACCGGCGGAACTGGAACCGCCACAACCCGCCAATAACACGCACAAACTAATGCCGGCAAAAAGAAAATGTTGCATAGTCCACCATTACAACAATCTTAAAATATCAATTTAATTGAAATCTGAATCGAATCTTCATATTCAAAAAAATAATTTAACGAATGCACTATTATTCCGGCCCTAACCGTTAGTATTTAAAAAATTTTAGCCCGATGAATGTGGCTTCTATGAATAACGACTTAATAAAGCGAGATCTCGCCACCGTCTGGCATCCCTGCACGCAGATGCACGACCACGAACTGTTTCCGCCGATCCCGATTCGGCGCGGCGACGGCGTGTGGTTGGAAGACGTCAACGGCAAACGTTATCTCGACGCGATCAGTTCCTGGTGGGTCAACCTATTTGGGCATGCCAATCCGCGTATCAATGCGGCGATCAAGACCCAGCTCGATCGGCTGGAGCACGTCATCCTTGCCGGTTTCACGCACGAACCGGTGATTACGCTTTCAGAACGCTTAGTCGCGGTCGCGCCTCGCGGGTTGTCACGTTGCTTCTATGCCGCCGAAGGGTCAAGCGCGATCGAGATTGCGCTCAAAATGAGTTTTCACTATTGGCAAAACGTCGGCGAGCAACGCACGCGTTATATCAATTTGAGCAATAGCTATCACGGTGAAACGCTGGGCGCATTGAGCGTCGGCGATGTGGCGCTTTATAAACAAACCTACCAACCATTGCTGTTGCAACCGATCACGGTGCGCTCGCCGGATTGTTATTACCGCGAGAGTGGTGAATCCTGGGAGCAATATTCCCTACGCGCCTTCGAACACATGGAACGGGCGCTGCAACATCACGCACGCGAGACCTGCGCGGTGATCGTCGAGCCCTTGGTGCAATGCGCCGGATCGATGCGCATGTACCACCCGCGCTATCTCGAATTGCTACGCGCGGCGTGCGACAAGTACCGCGTGCATCTCATCGCCGACGAAATCGCCGTCGGCTTTGGCCGCACGGGTACGCTGTTCGCGTGTGAACAGGCGCACATCACGCCGGATATTTTGTGTCTCGGGAAAGGACTTACCGGCGGCTACTTGCCGCTTTCGGTTTGCATAACGACCGACAAAATCTATCAAGCGTTTTACGCCGAATACGGCGCGCAGCGCGCTTTCTTGCACTCGCATTCCTACACCGGCAACCCGCTCGCTTGCGCCGCAGCTTTGGCGACGCTCGACATTTTTCGCGACGACGACGTCATCGCACGCAACCGCGAACTCGCCGAACAGATGCGCCGGGCGACAGCGTCGCTGCAAGATTATCCCCATGTGGCCGAAGTGCGGCAAACCGGCATGATCCTCGCCGTCGAAATGGCGCAGAACAAAAAAACCCGCACGCCATTCCCACCCGAAAAACGCCGCGGCCGAGTTGCGTATTTACACGCACTCGGCCGCGGCGCCCTGCTGCGCCCCCTCGGCGACGTGATTTATTTCATGCCGCCGTACGTTATTACGTCAGAAGAGATCGATCTGCTCACGGACATCGCGCGTACGTCCATCGATGCCGCGAGCGATTTAAACGCTTAAACGATCATCAAATACCGTGGTCGGTGAATAGCATTGGACTGGAATTGATCGTCGCCGCCATACCCGGCCACGCGCCGCTGACCTGCCCGAACAGATTACGCTGCTGCTGCACCGACCACGTCGTCGGAATCGTGTAGGTCGTGGAAGACGACGACGGATTCCAAACGATGTGCGTGTTACCACGCACGCCAGTAGGATCGGCGAGATCTGTGGCCGATGCGAAAGAAAAACTACGACTGCGGATAAAACGTTTTTCGTAAGGCTTCGAAGTCGGGAATAAAAAACGGCTGATCGCGCAACTTGAGGCCCGCGGCGATGTAAGGAGACTGGGGCAGTTCGTCCGCCGGCAGCGCGATGGCACTGTTGTTCACTTCCTGCGGGCGCGGCTCCGACACCGCCATGATGGAAAAGAATTCCCAGCGGTTACGTCCCGGTAACGGATATAACACCACGATCTTCGACGCCGAAACCGGCGGCAACGGGCTGGTACCGAGCAACGCTTCGAAAGAAACGACCGACACCGCGGTGTTGCGCCACGCGATTACGCCGGACACCCAAGGCGGCGCGAACGGAATCGGTGTCATCGACGGAACGTTCAGCACTTCTGCGATCGTGGCGCTTGGAATAATCAAGGTTCCAATCTGCGTCGGAATCGTCAGTGTATGAATGTTGTCTTGCGAGGCGCGCCCCACGTCAGTCTCCTAATCCTTCCAAATAAGCGACCAAGGCGTTGGGGTCCAGCACCAACGCCACGCCGTTTTCCGAGATCCAAGCGCCGCCGAACAACGGTCCGACGGATGTCGGCGCGGTCCCGAGCGGCGTGAACGGCGCGACTTGCGCCTGCGCGCGCGCTAATAAATGCACGTCGTCGACGATGACGCCGATCGATCCCGAGGTGGAATCCACGAATACCGCGCGCTCCCAATCGACGCGGCGTACGACTTGAAAATGGCCATCCAACGCATACGCAGGAAAACGGTCGTTGCGCACGACGCGCCAAGCGCTGGCATTGCCGTCGCTGTCTTCGTTTACCGTCAAGTTTTCGCGCTGCTCGATAGTAAAGCCCGTAGTGCCGGGCAACAGGAACGTGGACCCTGCGAAGGTCATGCTCAGATACTGTTGTTGTTTGGGATCGGCCATCGCCCGTTATCCTCCGGAGTGGCCGCGCGCGAGCAGCGTGTCGATGTTATTGAACAGCTCGGCTTCCTGGTAGGGCTTACTCATGTACATGTCG
>JAHFQD010000415.1 GCA_023266455.1 Candidatus Muproteobacteria bacterium | reverse complement strand
CGTGCCAGTTGCCGATGAGCCAAGCGGTGGCTTCGGCGACGAAATCTGAGGAGGTCGGATTTTCCGTCCCTGGCGGCAGGTTTACTTCCAGATCTTTGAAGTAATAAATGCGCCCTAAGCTCAAACGCAGGCGTTCGATGCCTTCGTCCATATCAAGGAAGCGCGTAGTGATCGCCACCGTAAGTTGATTGGCGTCGCCGACGCGATCGCCGCCGGTAAAGCGGTTCTCACGGAATAGCGATGCGAAACTGAGATCCGGTACGCCGCTGTCGAAGTTAGGAAACGAGTTTTGATCGGCCGCCGGAATCGCTAGATAAAACAACCGCGGTTCCAGCGTTTGTACGGTCGAGCGTCCGCTCCACTGGGTTTCACGCTCGAAGAAGAGACCGCTATCGAGCGAAAACACGCCGCGCGCGACCGACGGTGAATTGTCGCTGTCGTTGAGATTAACGCGATAACCGATGTAGCGCGCACCGACCTTCGGCGTGATGAAACCCCATTCGTTTTCCATCGGCATACTCACGCCGGTGTTCAGGTTTAAACGTTCGCCCGCTACTTTTACCGGATGCTCGAAATAATTCCATTCCGCTTCTAACTGCGGATGCAGTCGATTCGGTAACGGCGCCGCCGCGGTCGACAGTAACAACTGCGGCAATCTTGCATAGGGGCGATCGGCGGGTTGAATCGTCTTGTCCACCGTTTGGTGATCGACGACTTTCGTCATGAACGTCCAATCTACGCCGCGATATGTGATATCGGCGGTTTGCGGTAGATGCGTTTGGCTCGTGACGCCGATGTGGTCGCCGAAATCGTTGAAGTAATCCTTATCAGATACGCCGCGCAAATCGACGTTACCGGACCAGAGTGGATTAAAAGTATGTTTGTGCTGAAACGTACCGGCGACACGCTCGGTGCTGGTTTGCATGTCGTTGTACAGATACTCGAGTTCCAGCTTGCCTTGGCCGTCTTCGGTGAGATAACGGAATTCATCCTGCAATTGCAGACCGCGTTTGCTCATGTAATGCGGCACTAGCGTCATATCGTAGTTCGGCGCCAGATTGAAATAATACGGCGCAGAAAATTCATAGCCACGCTTGTCCGATTCGCCGACGCGCGGGAATAAAAATCCGGATTTACGCCGATCGGAAATAGGGAAATTAACGTACGGGAAGTAAAAAATGGGCACATTGAAGAATTCAACCGTCGTGTTCCAGGCGGTGCCGACGTCTTCCTCGTGATCCAAATCCAATTCCTTAGTCTTCAGGAACCAATCGTCTTGACCTTCGCGGCAGGTGGTAAAGCGCACTTTCGTCAGGCGGGTGTTGTCGGGCCCTTCGAAGTCGACTTGCTCGGCGTCGCCGCGGGCGCGTTGGTCGTGGATTTGATAACGTGTCGCTCCCGCTTCGCCTTCGCGGGTGTCGAGCTTCATGTGCATGCGATCGGCGCTAAAGCGATCGCCGTCGGCGGTGGTGAAGTCGACCGGTGTATCGGCGTCTGCGACGTTGGCGGATTTGTCATAGTGCAGATGTTCGCCGGTCAAATAATCGCCGTCGCGCATGATTTCGACGGCTCCGCGCAGATCGGTGATGCCCGTTGGGTCGACGCTGATGTCGCGAGCGTGTAGTTCGGTAGGTGCGTTCGGGTTCCGCACGGCGCGTGTTCCCGGTCGCGTCCCTCCCGTTGTCGTCAGCGGGCAGACGTTGTCATCGACCGCCCATGCCGTCGCACAGCAGGTCGTGAGTAAGATAACGGCCGATAGCGCGCGTAAATCCGGCATGAAGGGGAAATGCAGTTCCGTCGTGATAGAGCGGGCGATAAAATTGCATACATCTTTACTGGCATCAAGCGATAACGGTTTGTTACCACAATCATTTCATCGACGGCGACGCGGAATATCGACATGAAGGTAATGATTCTTGCTGCCGGTCGTGGCGAGCGGATGCGTCCGCTGACCGATTCCACCCCGAAACCGTTGTTAACGTTGGCGGGAAAGCCGTTGATCGTTCATTTGATCGAGCGCTTGGCGCGCAGCGGGTATAAAGATTTGGTCGTCAACTATGCGCATCTCGGACAGCAAATCGTCGATCACCTAGGCGATGGCGGCGAATTTGGCGTGCGCATCGCTTACTCGCCGGAACTCGATGGCGGCCTGGAAACCGGCGGCGGTATCTTTCAAGCGCTGCCGTTGATCGCAAGCGATCCCTTCATCGTCGTCAACGCGGATATCTGGACGGACTATCCGTTCGATCGACTGCCGCGCGTTCTCGACGGTTTGGCGCATCTGGTGTTGGTCGATAATCCTGTGCATCACCCCAACGGCGACTTCGCGGTGCACAACGGCAAGATACGCAACGATGACGATGAACGTTTCACC
>JAHFQD010000414.1 GCA_023266455.1 Candidatus Muproteobacteria bacterium | reverse complement strand
GCAAGCGACCATCCTGATTTACGACATCATCGATCGTATGCGCGCCAATCCCCAAGGGTTGGTCAATTACCCGCTCGACATCACCACGGCGCCGCCGGCGAGCGCTAAAGATTGCGTAACCAATTCCTGTTCAGCCGCCGAGTTGGCGAATTACGATCTCAACGCCTGGCGCGATTCGATTCAAAAAACCATTGGAAGTCAGCGCAGCGCCATCGCTAGAAATGGTTTGTTCTACGTGATCACGATTGAATGGCGCGAGAGCAAATTCAATGAGGGCGCTAATCCGTCGCAGACCCAGAGCGTGACGGTTCAAATATGAACGCCTGGATAAAAATTCAACAACGACGTATGACGTCGGGTCGTTTGTCGTCGCCGTGTCGCGACATGCTCGGTTTCTCGTTGGTGGAAGTCATGGTGGCGCTGACCATCGGACTCGTCATCCTCGTCGGGTTGGCGACGATTTTCGCTGGCAGCCGTTCTACGTATCAAACCGACGAAGGTTTGGTGCACCTCCAAGAAAACGGGCGCTTCGCTATCGACTATTTGAATCGCGAAGTACGCATGACGGGATATTTCGGTTGTCTGCATGACACGCGGAACATCGTTAACAACGTCAAAAGCGGCGGCGGTTTCACCGCCGATTTCACTAAGAACGTCGTCGGTTTCGAAGCCAATGGCACCGCGCCAGGCGAGACTTTCAACATCGCGAGCGCTAATCCCGCGCCTTCCGCCACGGCATCCGATTGGACCCCGGCGTTAGACGCGACGCTTCAAAAACGCGTTATTCAAGGAACGGATGTGCTCGTCATTCGTCGTGCCGGCGATGACGATATTCGTTTGGTCTCACCTTATAACGACAGCGCACAAGTGTTTCTCGAAAGCGGCGCCGGTCTTGAGGCCGGGGACAATTTGGTCGTTACGGATTGTTCCAAGGCGTCGGTGTTCCAGGCCACCGCCGTTTCCAGTGGCGCGTCGAAAACGAATGTCGCGCACGCTGCCAACGCTAACGCCTGTGCGAATTGGAGTAGCGGTGGCGCAGCGGGTTGCCCAAGAAATTCGCAGCAATATCGCGACGGCGCCGAGTTGTTTAAAGCGACCACGATGGTGTTTTACGTCGGCCAAGGTTCCGCCGGTGGGCCAGCGCTTTTCATCGCGCGCGCCAACGGCGGCAAATTCGATTTCGAAGAAATCGCCGACGGCGTCGAAAGCATGCAAGTGCTTTACGGCGTCGATACCACCGCGCCGTCGTCGTCGCCGCTCGATTACGCGGATCGTTATTTAACCGCGAAACAAGTGAACACGTTGTACGCCGCCGATCCGTTGACGGGATGGCCGCGAGTGATGTCGGTGCGTGTCAGTCTCGTCGTGCGCACCGTCAACGTTTCTGGTCAAGCCGATCAAATCGTTAATAAGGACACGTACGTCGCCGGTGGCACGATCATCAATCCCGCCGACGATCGACGACTCCGGCGCGTGTTCAACACAACCATTCAGCTGCGCAACCGGATTCCGGGGTGAGGCGATTTATGACGTCGACAGTTAATGCACAACGTGGCGCGGCGCTGATCGTCGCGTTGGTGTTTTTAGTGCTGCTCACGATCATGGGTATGACGGCGATGAATTTCTCCACCATGGAAGAAAAGATGGCGGGCAATCTCAAAAGCCAGTACACCGCGTTCCAAGCGGCGGAGTCGGCGTTATTGGACGCCGAACAAGACGTTTATAAAAACGTTTCGAATACGACGAAGTTCACGGCGACCGGCGATGCCGGGTTATGGCTACCACCGGTGGCGGGGAAATTCGCCTGGGATTTGGCGGCATGGACGGTCGCGTCGAAGAACACACGCAAGTACGGTGAATATACGGGTGCCGCGCCTTTGCCAATCGGCGCCAACGGCGTGGCTGAGCAGCCGCGCTATCTCATCGAAGATATCCCGGATCCGACCGATTTGAAGCCGGGCGAAAGCGGTCCGGATAAATGGAAGAAAGGCCCCGGACCGGGGACTAAGTACTATCGAATTACTGCGCTTGGTTACGGCGCGACCTTGAGTTCGCGCGTGGTGCTGCAAGTCGTGGTCAAGAAATAGCGCTGTGAATTTATTCGATTCGAAAAAAGACGTTCAAATGGATACCGGGAGTAGTTCCATGCTGAAGCCAAACTTATCTGCGCTAAAAAAACTAGCGCAGAAGATTTTATTCGGTGTCGCCGCGTCGTTCTGCGGCATAACGCCGATATTGGCGGCGCCCCTCGGACTCAGCAATTTACCGCTCTACAATTCCGCCGGTGTTCCGCCGAACATCCTGCTGACGCTCGACGATACTGGCAGTATGCGCCAAGGTTGGGTCCCGCCGGAGGGAATCTTGGACTCCACCA
>JAHFQD010000413.1 GCA_023266455.1 Candidatus Muproteobacteria bacterium | reverse complement strand
TTCTAGTGGACGCACCACCAAACGCGACAACAGCAAGCCCGTTAAGACACCGATCACCACGCCGAGGAACGCGATCCAACCGAACAGCGTCAGTTGATTCGTTAACACTTCTTGCAAACCGCGACGCTCGAGACCGCTGAACATAATCGCTTCCACGCGACCGGTGGAATCCACGATCGGCATATATAAACCACGGAACTGTCCCTTTTCCGCTTCGAGGCTGTAATACGGTTTTTTATCGCGTTCCAAACGCGCGAGCACCGGCGGCGGTAACCCCTGTAGCGCGATCGCTTCTTCCGGACGAGAAAACACGTCGTAGTATTGTTTTCCTTCGCGATAATAAAGCCGCGTTTTCAAACCGGTGAGCTGCGCCAACTCGTCGGTGAAATCTTGTCCAAGCAAACTACCGATGACGAGGTAGTAACGCGTCGGTCCGCGGCGCGGGATCGGCGTAATGCCAACCGCCGCCAACATATTTTTTTTCTTGCGCAAAACTTTGAGCACCGCTTCGGTCTGACCGATTTCCCACAAGTTCTGCATTTCGATCGGCAGCGACGAATAAACTAATTTTTGTTTTGCATCATAGAGCTGAATTAAATTCACGCCCAACTCTTGCGCGATGCGCCGCACCGTCGCGGGGATCGATTCGTCCGGCGAACGATCGATATTGGCAACGTACTTGCGATCTTCGGACAGTACGCGCCCCAACAACACCGCATCGTTTTGATACGCTTGCAGCCAGTTCTGATTCGCGCGTGCGGCGTCGGACACCCATTGCTCCAAACGCTGTTCGAAACTCTTCGACACCCATTCGGACGCCAACCAGCCCGCGACCAACATCGGGACGATGACGATCACCGACACCACGCCGAGTACTTTGCGCTGCAGCTGACCGAGTTGAAAAAAGCGGATATTCATTAATCCCTTCGCCAATTGAAGCTACATATTTTGTAGGTTCCTACACGATTAATCATACAAGATATGTTGAGACATACATAAGATATTGTTTTTAATAGTTTAATTATGTGGCACGCGTATTGCTTTAGAGGCTATAGCGTTAGTGATCAATATGGCACTGGTGCTTACAACATAACTGACAGTTCACAGGAGAATGCTCATGAAGAATTCGATGATCAGTCTGGCCGCCCTTCTCGCCTTTGCTTTCGGTGCCGCGCAAGCCGCCAATGAACCCGCGAAAGTAGCCGCGGACACCACCCCGAAGGCCGCTGAAGCCGCCCCGGCGCAAACGCCGGCCGCCGATGCGAAGAAAGACGAAAAGAAAGCCGACAAGAAAGACGTGAAGAAGAAAAAGACGGCGAAGAAAGAAGACAAGAAAATCGACGGCGCCGCGAAGTAATTAAGCCCGTTAGTTTTTGTCGTCATGAAAAAGCGCCCCTTGGGGCGCTTTTTCTTTTGTGACTTCTGTTACGACACTGAACGCTTATCGATATCCGTCAACATCTTGCCCACCCACGGCAGCAGTAAATACGCGGGGAATGATAAGAAAAACGTGACGAGAAAATAAGGCGCGTATCCCATGTAGTGCGCGCCGAAACCGGAAGCGAATCCAGCGATGTGACGCGTGAGCGCGAACAACGACGACAGGATCGCGTATTCGGCAGCGGCGAATTTTTTATTCACGATCGCCATTAAAAACGCCAGGAACGCGACGCTACCAAGTCCACCGGTAAACGATTCGCTGACACTGGCGAAGTAAATGATCGCGCGGTGCATCGTCGGAATATCCGTACCCACTGGCGATAACGGCACCGCGGACGCGGCCCACACATAACCGAGATTAGAGACGGCTTGGAATATTCCGAGCATCCACAGGCCGTGAAAAATTCCGATCCGGTCTACGATCCAGCCGCCGACGATACCGCCACCGATCGCTAAGCCGACCCCGATCATGCCCGACACCAAACCGATTTCCTGGGCCGATAAGCCAGCGTCGACCCAAAAGGGTTTGACCATCGGACCCATAGCGGCGTCGCCGAGTTTATACGTGAGCACGAAGAAGATGATCGGCACAATCGCCGGACGACGCAGCATCTCCGTCATCGCGCCGAACAACGGCGCCGTTGAAATTTTGTTTTCGCGACGGCCGCGTCGCTTCAAAATAAGCACCGCGGCCAACGCCACCAATAGCACGGTGCCGACGATCGCCATGCCATTGGTCAACGATCGATTTTGCGGCACCCACTGCTCGAACAAATGCAGCAATCCAAAATCGACGCCTAACCCGACGATGGCCAACGCCAGCACCGCTAATAACAACTGTCCGAGAAAATACGGTTGTCGCGCGACCGCGACGCGCGCTTCGTTGGGCGCCATCAGGCAGAGAAAGCCGAACAGCAACACCAGACCGGCGCAAAAAAGATAGG